>CAYIUZ010000001.1:0-30284 GCA_964366705.1 uncultured Gammaproteobacteria bacterium
TTATTGGACGATGAAAGGCTATCGTGTCCGCCGTGTTTGGGGCTGGGATGGACACGGGCTCCCAGTAGAGAATAAAGTTGAAAACACGCTTGAAATAAAAAGAAAAAAAGATATAGAAGACATAGTTGGAGTTAAGAAATTTATAGATGAATGTAAAAAATATGTAGAACAAATTTCAGGAGAATGGGAATGGTATGTTCTGCATATCGGACGATGGGTTGATTTTAAAAATGCGTATAAAACATGGGACACGCCGTACATGGAATCCGTCATGTGGGTATTTAAGCAAATGTATGTGAGAGGGCATATCTACAAAGGAATTAAGGTTACGCTTTTTTGTCCACATTGTTCAACTCCTATTTCAAACTTTGAAGTTGCAATGGATGCAGATAATTATAAAGACACAAAAGATCAGGGAACCACTTATAAATATGAGTTAAAAGCTGAAACCGGAACGTTTGTTTTAGCATGGTCTACAACTCCTTGGAATAAAATTGTCACCTCAGCACTAGCGGTAAACCCAAAACTTAAATATGTAAAAGTTCTTCAAAACGAAGAAAATTATATTCTTGCAAAAACAACAATTAAAACTTTAGGAAAACAAAACACTTATAAGATTGTCGATGAGTTTGATGGTAGTGAATTGGTTGGTAAAAAATTTATTCCTCATTATGGTTTCTATGAAATAAAAGAGGGTGAAAAAGCTTTCGAAATAATCGGTGGAGAATTTGTAACTGCAGAAGAAGGAACTGGAGTTGTAACAATTGCGCCGTACGGAGAAGAAGATTTGAAGGCGATGAATGAGAATAAAATTCACATTGAAATTCATCTGGACGAAGAAGGAAATGTGAAAGAAAATGTTCCAAAGTTTTCGGGTATGTATTATTTAAAAGCAAATAAAGCAGTTAATGAAGATCTCGCGTCACGCGGGCTGATTTACAAAGACGAAGAAATTACTCATTCAGTTCCTCTTTGCTGGAGGTGCCACACGCGCCTTTATTATGCGCCGATTGATGCCTGGTATGTAAATGTTCAAAACATTAAGGCAGAGCTTATAAAAACAAACGAAGAAATTAATTGGTTTCCGAAGCATTTTAAACACGGAAGATTTTTAAAGAGTCTTGAAAATGCACCTGATTGGAATATTTCAAGGAATAGATATTGGGGTAGTCCAGTTCCTGTTTGGGAATGCGAATGTGGAGAGCGTTTTGTTCCAGGATCAATTAAAGAACTGGAAGAAAGAAGTTCTCAAAAAGTTACAAATTTACATAAGCCAGATATTGACGAAATTGAAATTGATTGTAAAAAATGCGAGAAAAAAGTTAAAAGAGTCCCTGAAGTTTTAGACAGCTGGATTGAGGCAGGAAGTGCCTCTTTTGCAGAACGTCACTACCCATTTGAAAATGATCAAAAGTTAGAAGAGTTTTTCCCACCAGATTTTATCGCAGAATATACAGGGCAAATTAGAGCATGGTTTTATGTTTTGCATGTAATTGGAGGCGCACTTTATAAATCCAAAGCATTTAAAAATGTAGCAGTTGAAGGTGTAATACTTGGAACAGACGGAAGAAAAATGAGTAAGAATCTTGGAAACTATCCAGACCCCAAGGAGTTACTTAATAAATATGGAGGAGACGCGCTAAGATTTTATTTGATGTCCTCGCCAATTATGAATGGAGAAGACATAATTATTTCTGAAGACCAATACCGCCAGCAGGTAAAAGGTTTGCTTCTTATTTTATGGAATACTTATAATTTTTTTGTGAGCTATGCAAATGTAGACGGATGGACGAAGGATAATTTAAATGAAAACTCAGAAGATGTATTAGATAAATGGGTAATTACTCTTCTTAACAAGCTTACAGAAGATGTTACAAAAGATCTCGATAAATATGACACTGTTTCGGCAATTTCTGAAATTGGAAAATTTATTGATGAATTCTCAACGTGGTATGTAAGAAGAAGTAGAGATAGGGTCGGACCCTCAGCAACAGATGAATCAGACAGAAATGCATTTTATTCAACTTGTTTTGAAGTATTGACTACTCTTTGTAAATTAATCGCTCCAATCGCGCCTTTCATGGTAGAGGAGATGTATAAAAATCTCACAGGAGAGGAGTCAGTCCATCTTTCAGTTTGGCCAGAAGAAAAAAACTATGATTCAAGATTAATAAATGACATGGACATTGTCAGGCGAATCGTTGAACTAATTCATGCAATTAGAAAAGATAAAGGAATCAAGGTAAGACAGCCGCTTAGCAGAATTGGATTTTTTGGCGAACCCTTAGAGGAGAAGGAAAACTTAAAGTTATACGAAAAAATTATATTGGCAGAATTAAACATTAAAAGTATTGATTACATGAACTATTCAGATATGCCAAAAGGAGAAGGAATAGTTGATGTAACGGACAATGAAAATTACAAAAAAAGAATGAGTTTATTTTTAGATATTAATATTACGGAAGATCTTAAAGCCGAGGGAGATGCTAGGGATATTGTTAGGAAAATTCAGGCGGAAAGAAAAGTCATGGGAACATCTTTGGATGAAAAAGTTAATGTTTCTCTGGAAGTATGGCCAAGCGAATTTGAAGACGAGATTAAAAGAAAAGCGTTAATAAATAATTTGACAAAGGGCGAATTTAAAGTTACAAAGGTGTAATGAAGTTTTTCGCGCTTTTCTCAATTGACTGGCTTCTCATGATTGCGGTCGGAGTTTTACTCACTTTTAGTCTTGTCTCGCTTTACTCCATAGACTTTGCAATTTTTAAAAGCCAGCTTATTTTCAGCATTTTATCACTAGCCGTATTTTTTGTTTTTTCTCAGTTAAATCCTTCGATTTTTAAAAATTATACAATTCCGATTTACGTAGGCTCCTTAATTCTTCTAATTGCAGTTTTATTTTTAGGAGTTGAAAGTAGGGGGAGTGTCAGATGGTTTACTATTTTTGGAGTTGGAATTCAATTCTCGGAACTTTTAAAACCATTTCTAGCAATTTCAATCGCATCGCATTTATCAAGTTTAAAATCTTATTCGTTTAAATCTTTTCTTATTTCTCTTGTCTTTATGTTCCCAATTGCGCTTCTAATTTTTCTTCAGCCGGATTTAGGAAATGCATTAATTTATGTATTTGTAGTCATGGGACTTTTACTTGTTTACGGATATCCATTCAAATGGTTTTTTGCGGGATTCTTAATGTGGCTTGCGAGTATTCCGTTTCTTTGGGTGCTTTTACACGAATATCAAAGACAAAGAGTTCTTACTTTTTTAAATCCCTCCCGTGATCCCCTAGGTGCTTCATACAATGCGATTCAAGCTGTAATTGCAGTTGGATCCGGTATGTTAATTGGACGCGGTCTTGGACAGGGGACACAGGCGGAGCTACGGTTTCTTCCAGAACGTCATACTGATTTTATTTTCGCAACAATTTCTGAAGAACTTGGTTTTGTGGGGTCTTTGATAATAATTCTTGCGTTTTCATTCATCTTTTTCAGACTTTACTTGATCATAAAGAATGCTGATGATAAATTTTCCAAGATGTTCTCGATTACTGCATTTTTTATAATATTTGTTCATTTCTTTGTAAATGTAGGAATGAACATAGGAATTGTGCCTATTGTGGGAGTCACTTTACCATTTGTATCATATGGCGGAAGCTCGCTTTTATCCAATTTTATTCTATTAGGGCTATTGTTTGCCCTTAATAAAGGAAAAAGGCGAGAAGTATTGGAAATACGTTAGTTTTTTGGTATAATTTACCCGCCTGCAATTGCCTTCGGCAAAAGCCGATGGCGGGCAGGAAGCTATATATGCAATACGCAGTGATTAAATCTGGAGGAAAACAATATAAAGTTTCAGCAGGAGACACTTTAACGGTTGATAAAATCGATCTAAATGGTAAAAAAAATTATACTTTTGAAGAGGTTTTACTAGTCGTAAATGAAGGTAAAGTAACCCTGGGAAAACCAAGCATAAAAGGAGCAGTCGTGACAGCAGCCTTAGTAGATCAGGTTAAAGGAGATAAAATAAGAATCGCCAAATTTAAGGCCAAATCTAGATATAGAAAAGTTATGGGCTTTAGGCCACAGCATACAATTCTTAAGATTGAAAAAATTGAAGTAGGTAATACAAAAATTACTGAAAAAGTCGAGAAGGCAACTAAAACTGCACCAACTGAACCAAAAAAGTAGAGAAAGATCTACTTTGACTTATTGACCTTTGTGAAAATTAAAGCTAAAATTTTATAAGTTTTCACAAGACTATAAACCTATATGGCCCATTCGGCATTAGCTCAGGGTCATAGTGAATGGAAATGAATCTATGGCACATACAAAAGCACAAGGATCGGTAAAAGGAAATAGAGACTCGAAATCAAAGCGCTTAGGCGTTAAGCTTTATGCCGGACAGAATGCAACACCAGGTAATATCTTAATAAGACAGCGAGGATCAAAAGTGTATCCTGGTACTGGAGTTCAAATGGGAAAAGACTACACTCTTTTTTCAGTTGCTAACGGAACAGTAGAGTTCATAACAAAAAGAGGAAAAAAGTTAGTTCAAGTAATAGTGCCGAAATAAATGGATAATCAGCAGGAAGCAGTAATAACAGAACTCGAAGTAGGAATGCTTCAGAGCAATCCTCTACAGCCTAGAGGTATAATATCCCCCGATTCTCTCACGGAGCTTGCAGATTCAATTAGAGAACAAGGAATCCTAGAGCCAATAGTTGTCGCAAGTACACCAGCTGGATATCAAATTATTGCAGGAGAAAGAAGATGGAGAGCTTCTAAGTTAATAGGCCTTGAAAAAGTGCCAGTTGTTATTAAGAAGACATCCCCGCAGCAGATGTTAGAAATGGCAATCGTTGAAAACGTTCAAAGAGAAGATCTTAACCCAATTGAAAGAGCTCAAGCTTATAAAAGACTTATTGATGAATTCGGGCTAGGAACAAATGAGGTTGCTAGGAAAGTTGGTAAAAGTGCCCCGACTGTTTCAAATACAATTAGACTTCTTTCCCTCCCAGATGCTATTAAGGACGCGCTTGTCGCAGGTGTGATCACAGAGGGACACGTTAGGCCTCTTATTTCAGTAGGAGACAGCAAGATGATGCTTGAACTATTCAAGAAGATACTTAAAGACAATAGTACTGTTAGGCAGACCGAGGATATGGCTCGTCAAGTTAAGGGAGAGGTTGAGCAAAGAGCTCCTAAGAAAACTGATAAGCTTTGGGTACCTGAGCTAGATGAAATGGCGAAAAATATTAAAGAGAAAAGATCGCTTGATAAGGTTTCAATTTTCCAATCCCGTTCAAAAGCTAGAGTTGTAATTGAAATTGGTGGAGATGTAGAAATAACTGGTCCAAAAGTTCAGGAAATAGTATCTCTCTTGACCGCTTAAAAAAAGTCAGACTTTTTAAAGGAAGTCTGACTTCCTAAAAAGGATTTTTTATAAATCCTGCATCGCTTGCTGGCCAATAAATAAATTTAGAAATTCCAATTATATTTTTTTTAGGAACAAGCCCCCATTCCCTGGAATCAGAGCTGTAAGATCTATTATCTCCTAATACAAAAAAGTATTCCTCGGGAACCACTATGCTTTGACCTTCTTTAAGAAATGATCCGCCATAAGTTTTTACTGATGAATCCAAATATTTACTTTCATCAAGCTGTTTATCATTTAAATATACTTTTCCTTCAAGAATCGATATTTTGTCTCCTTTAATTCCTATAACTCTTTTTATAAAATCTTTTTCTGGTTCATTTGGCGCTTTGAATACCACGACATCTCCAAGTTTCGGGTCACCAATTTTAAGACTTATGATGTTTGTTATTAGATATTGATGATTATGAAGATTTGGGTACATAGACTCACCATTAACTTCAAAAGGCCGAAAGAGAAACATATATACAACTACAAATGCTGCTGCTGCGAGGATAAGGGTTTGGAGTATGTCTAAAAGAAAAAAATAGGCCTTTCGAAGGGCTTCCATATCAACTAATTCTCCCATTCTAGCCTTGCTTTGTCAAATAGAAAAAGGTATTCTAGGGGTAATTGGATTTGTAGCTCAGATGGTTAGAGCGGTCGCATCACACGCGACAGGCCGGAGGTTCGAATCCTCTCAAATCCACAACTATGCCTCGATTATTTAAAAAATTTCAATTTAATAAAAATAAAAACTGGATCATTTTTTATTTAGCTTTATTATTTGTTCTTGTTTCGGTTTTTCTTCTTGAGTTTAGAATCGTGGGTCAGTCTGTGTACGGAGACGCAAGGTACTACATGGCGTTTACAAGATCAATTTATTTCTCCCAGATTTTAGATATTAGTGACGAAATGGCACACGTTTGGAGCCCGGAAAGCAATAATCTCCCGGCAAGTTTTACTCCAGTTCCTGATCTTCAAAAAATAGCTAAAGTCATAACTCATAATTTTTCTCTGGGAATATCAATCATATGGATTCCAATTTATTTTATCGCTGACGTTTTAGTAATTATTTTTTCAAAGTTAGACCCCAATATTATTAGAAATGGTTACAGTGATATTTATCAGATAGTTTTAGGAATTGGAAATATTTTTTTTGTAGTAAGCGGACTTTTTTTACTTTCAAAAATTCTTTTGAAATTTTTTTCAAAAGAAATTACTTCGCTTTCTATTATGTTAATTTTATTTTCTACTAACCTTTTTTATTACAGTGCAATTGACGTAGTTAATACGCATCCATTTTCTTTTTTTGGGACCTCATTATTGATCTATCTGTATTTTAAATATAAAGAAAATAAGAGGTTTAAAATAATATTTACCCAAGGAGTAATTTTAGGATTAATGACAGCAAATAGAATGCAAGACGGAATTCTAATTTTAATTCCTATTTTAACAATTCTATCGGGAATAAAATTTAAAAAAATAAAAAAAGAAAAAGAAATTATAAAGATTTTAATACTGGGTTTAGGCGGAATAATAGGATACTTGCCTCAATTAATTTTATTATTTTTAGGGCAAAATCGTATATTATTGATTCCTCATCTTGCAAAAGCAGAATCTGATTTCATGCCATTTAGACACGTTTTAGATATTCTATTTAACCAAAAGCTCGGAATATTTTTCTACATGCCAATTTTATTTGCATCAGTTTTTGGCCTATTTCTTTTTAGAAAAAATAATAAGACGCTGGGAACAGTTTTTATACTTATTTTCATGTTAGTTTTCATTTTAATTTCTAGTTACGATGGGTGGAATGTTGCAGGTTATACTGCCAGATACTTTATAAGTGTTTTCCCAATTTTAATTTTTGGAATTGCTGAAGTTGTAAATAGAATTAAAAAAAGATATTCAAATTTATTCTTGTATTCACTAATTGCAATCTTTATTCTTCATCAAGAACTGAGCATTTTATCGTTTAAATTATTTTTGCAGGATTCTACTTTTGTAGGATCTGAACTATCAAGTTCTGGACAATTAAAAATTCAAATTTTAGAAATTATTTCTAAATACTTACAGTTTTTGTTATTATGGTAAAATTACTCTCAAATGAAAAAAGTCGATGTTTCCATAATTTTCGTATATTATAATTCCCCATCCGAAATCTTAGATGTCGTAAATTCAATAAAAAAAGCTATCAAGAAATTTTCTTATGAAATTATTATCGTAGACAATGGATCAACTAAAAAACTTCCTGAAGAAATATTTAATATTGAAAAAATAATATATATAAAAAATAAGAATGTTGGTTATGGAATGGGGTTAAATAAAGGTGCTGAAAAAGCATGCGGAAAATATCTTTTACTAACAAATCCGGATTTAATATTTGAAAAAAACTCAATTGAAATTTTACTCGCGAGGATGGAGAGCGATAATTCAATTGGTATAATTGGACCCGCATTTCTTGATGAGAAAAAAAGAATTAGAAAAGTAGGTAACAGTATGCCCGCAGTACCAGACGTTATTTTTGCTCTGTCTTCATTAAATAAATTATTTCCCGGAAATTTATTTTCAAAAAAATATTTCTTGAGTAGTTTTGATAGAAGAACGGAAAAAGAGATCCCGGTTTTGTGTGGTGCTTGTATGATTGTAAGAAGTGAAATATTTAAAAAAATAAAAGGTTTTGATAAGAGATTTTTTATGTATTTTGAAGAAGCAGATATTTGTTACAGAATAAGTAAATTAGGACTAAAAATTGTATATTACCCGCTATCCCGCGTAACTCATTTTGTTGGAAGAAGTTCTCAGGATCTTAAATGGATAACAAATACATATGAAAAAAGCAGACTGGAATTTCTTAGGAAATATTATGGTTTTGTTATTGGTACATTAACTGAGGGAATTATAAGAGCGATAAACCTGCCCGCAAGATTTATATGAAGATTGTGTTTTTAACAAGAAGATTTTGGCCTGATAAAGGTGGGGTAGAGAAGCATGTGTATGAGATCTCTAAGATTCTAATTAAAAAAGGACATAAAGTTACCATTGTCACTGAGTCCGAGCATGAATCGGTAGAGTATGAGGGTATTAGCATAAAAAGAATAACAGATCTTCCTGAAGGCAAAAAAAGAAAATTTTATATTTGGTCCTGGATGATGAGAAACAGAGAGTTATTTAAAAATGCAGATGTAGTTCATGCACACGATGTGTATTATCAGTATTTTCCGCTTAAACTTCTATTTTTGAGTAAAAAAAGTTTTATCACATTTCATGGATACGAAACGTACCCAATCTCAAAAAAAGCAGTTTTAATTAGAAAAATATCTGAAAAATTATCCGATGGAAATATGATAGTTGGGAATTTTATGGAAAAGTGGTATAGGACAAAACCTAACTTTACTATTTATGGTGGTGTAAGAATTCCCAAGAAGGTATCCGGTCCTAGGAATTTAAACTCTGCAGTATTTATAGGAAGATTAGATGAGCATACAGGTATACTTGATTATGCTAAAGCAGTCCAAGAAATTCAAAAAATCAAGCCAAAGTTTGAATTTAAAATTTTAGGAGAAGGTCCATATATTAATAAATTAGAAAAGTTTAAACCGATAGGATTTAAGAATGAACCCATGGAGTACTTAATTAAATATAATTTTGCATTTGTGAGCCGCTACCTTTCGATTCTAGAAGCATTTGCCAGTAAAAGGCTGGTATTTGCTTTATATGACAATCCAGTTAAGAAAGATTATCTAGAGATGACGCCATTTATTAAATTTATAATAACTTCAGATTCTCCGAATAAATTAGCTAGAAAAGTTGTGTATTTCCAGAACAACCCAAATCAAGCCAATAAGTTTATAGATAATGCTTATAAATGGGTAAAAGATCAGACTTGGGAAAATGTCACAGATACATACTTAAAGCTCTGGAGAAAAAGAAATTAATTATTTTTTCTTTGCCACAATCACAACGTAGGTAAACAAATCCCTGGGCCCGAAATTAAATTTTTCTAATTCAAATCCTGATTTTAAAAATAGGTCTTTAATCTGCTTTCTGGATTTAACTTTTGTAATTTCCTCTGGATGAAGTCTAATTTTTTTACCAAGAATATTATTTAGAATAAAATGCATGGAATTTAGAAAAAGAACACTTATTCCGAATGAAGGGGGCCAGAAAAGAACAATTTTTCCATTTTTTTTAAGAATTCTTTTAAATTCCTTTAGAATATTTAATATTTCTTTTTCAGTAAAGTGCTCCATGACACCTAAATTATAAATCCCGTCAAAGCTTTCTTTTTTAGTAGGAATTTTAAAGATACTTCCATGAATTATTTCGCAGTTTTCTCCATATTGACGTTTATATAAATTAAGTGCACCAGTAGATATATCAAGCGCTGTTATTTTTATATATTTGATAATATCTGCATCCACTTG
The DNA here is from genome assembly GCA_964366705.1 of uncultured Gammaproteobacteria bacterium. GTDB lineage: Bacteria > Patescibacteriota > Microgenomatia > Levybacterales > UBA12049 > 2-01-FULL-39-10-A. The sequence goes on from CAYIUZ010000001.1 coordinate 9,843, forward strand.
TCCTCCGCCGGAGCCCGCATGTAAAACATTCGCATTCTTCTTAAAATTTACTCTAATATGGCGGTTTAAATTTTTCTTAATAATATATTTTCTGTAGAAGATAGCTATTGTGTCATAGAGAATTTTTCTATTTTTCTTATCAAATTTCCAATATTCATCCCATTCTTCTTCTACATTTGTTTTATTTTTGCTTGGAGACAGAGCTTGAGGTGTGTAAATAAATAAATCTTTATATGTATTAAATAAATAAAATGTTTTAAGTAATAAAATTAGACTTGTATAGATATCCTTAAAAGTCATTTTTGAGCTCCCATATGTCCGTGCAGGGAGCTCAATAGAGACTTCTTTAATTTTAAATTTATTAACATGAAGAATGAACATGCTTTCAAAGAAAAAAGAATAACTGTTAGATTCGACTTTTAAAAATATATCTTTAGGAATTTTTTCAAGATCATAAAGTCTAAATGCACTCGTAGCATCATAAGGCATTTTAAGAAGATTTGTTGTTGAAAAATGAGCCATTAATGTTAAAAATTTTCTGATTATATTCCACTCTGAAAGACTACCTTTTGAAATATATCGTGAGCCTACTATTACATTTCCTGTTCTCTCCTTTTCTAAAAATTTCTTAATGTCTTCAGGTTTATGCGTAAAATCGCAGTCCATTGTAATTAGTTTTTTATATTTTTTTAAATAAGCAAAATTTATCGCCTCTTGATGTGCACTTCCGATTCCTAATTTTCTTTTCCTTGAAATTAAAAAAACAGATTTATCTTTTTTTTGTATTTCCTTGATGATTTTTGAAGTTCCATCCTTAGAATTGTCATCAACGAACAAAATATCAGAATTTAATTTTGTCGATTTAATTCTCTTGTAAATTTGTTTAACGTTATCAGATTCGTTATATGTTGGGATTGCGATGAGAATTTTTTTCATTAATAACCGAGGCAGTTTGGTTGATTTTATCAGATGTTAGTTTAGATATCTAATACTTTTAATATTAAAATCACGATCTTAAATACTTTGGTTTAATTGTTAAAACTATTATAATTAAAACCGTTGCTAAAAAAGTAAGAATGCTTATTGTTTTATAGATTTTGAAAATTCGCAAGTCATCAAAATTAAACTCAACCTTTTGAAGTCCAATTGGGATTTTTGCATTTATCACCCCAGTCTCATCAGGATAAATTGAAATATTTTTGTTATTACTTTCTAATGACCATCCCGGAAAATATAATGTATTTTCTCTGATACGAAGCGGATTATTTGCGTTGATTAAATAGGTGTGCTTAGTAGTTGTTCTTTTAATCTCTTTTATTTCTCCTTCTCCATTTATTATTTCAAGATGCGATTTGGGGGGATTAATAAACCATGGTGATTTTGGATTAATCCATTTTGAATTTGCATAAAAATGTCTTTCGCCTTGAGCAGTGCTGTAAGGAATATTTTGTCTAAGAGTCTCATCGTTAAATTCTGAAATTACTTTTCTATTTCCCCAATTTAAAAAGGTTAAGGATATTGTCATAAAAATTAAAATATAAATTAATTTTTTATTTTTTTTATTTAATAATGCTATGCACCCTGCAATAATGGAAATTGAAAGTGTTGTTAAAATTAAAAGTCTATGTGGTCCCGCAGCATTTATATAAGGAAACAGCTCCCAAATACTGATAGAAGCTCTATTAACCATAAAAATAGTTATAGCTATAATAAAGATCCAGAAATATATTTTAGATCGATGTTGTTTTATGATTTTCCCTCGTAATATAAGATATGTAATAAATGCTAAGACAAATAACTGAGCATATCCTAAAAGATTAGAGATTTCACCAAAGCTACCTTGGTATAAGAGTCCCATTCGCCATGGTGAGTAAAGCAGATCTTTTATAGTGGGGTAGTATAGATTCCTAATGTCAGTTGGAAACTGACTAGTATAAAGACTATTTGAGTATACTAAAACAGCTCCCCATTGATAGATAGAAATCAGCGATGCAGTTATAATTAAAATAAAAGAATATACGCTTGATTTGAAAATGTTTTTTAAACTAAAAAGCATATAAAAATAGACAACTGGTATTAGTACCATTGCTATAAACATGTGTCCGATTGCAGTTAACCCAAGAAATAATCCTGCCAGTAATAGATAGGATATTTTTTTACTAGATTGAAATTTTTCAATAAATGCGAAAATTAAGGGAATAGTCGTAAATACAAATATTTCACCAATTGTGTTTTTGAAATGAACTGAAATTAGATGATAGGGTGCGAATAAATAAAAAATTGACGAAGTAAATGCTGCAAGATCGTTTTTGAACAATGTCTTACCTAAATAATACATCGAAATTCCCGATGATATAAAGCAAAAGGCAAAAAAAAGTTTCATACTAGAAACAAATGTGAAGCCTAGAAAATGAAAGAAGCTAATTAGATAATAAGGAAGTGTGTAGTTAAAACTAAAAAGAGGATAGCCATAGTTTGCGTTCAGATCTCCTGCCCATGAAGGCATAAGATTGCCTTCAGATAAAGATTTGTAGAATTCCATGCTCCTGTAGATGTGTATGCTAAAATCGCCACTTTCATAGACACCAGGCCTTAGGAGGCTTATCAGGGGAAGAAGTGAAATTAGGATTAATAATGTAAAAAGGGAAATTTCTTTTTTGGGGTAAAAATATTTGTTAATTAGTAAAAATGAAAGCAAAAGTATGCTTCCTAAGATACTAAAAATGACGGTTCTGTATGGATCTGAAAACATTGCTGCCCACATTATACGAGAAAAAGTTAAATTACTTCCAGTTTTGGAAGTGGGAAGATAAAATGCCCGCCATTTTTTAAATATTTATTTTCTCTTTTTAGAAATTCATTTTTAAAAAACCATGGGAGAACTAGCATGTAATCAGGCCGGTCAATTCTTGCTTGCTCCTCGGATATTATAGGAATTCCCACTGATGCAATAATTTTTCCGTGTTTTTCTGTGTTTCTTTCCACGGCAAATTTTATGTGATTGTTATTAAGTTCATAAAACTGAAGTAAAGTATTTCCTCTTGTTGATGCTCCATAAAGATAAATTAATTTATTGTCGTTTAACAATTTTTCAATTAAATTAGATAATTCTTTCTTATTTTTGTCAATTCTTTTTGCAAAATCTTTATAAATCTTTTTATTGTTAAGTTTTAATTTTTTTTCCATTGACTGCATTTTTAAAACATTTTTAGAAATTTTTCTTGTGCCTTTCTTGGCTATATAGGTTTTAAAACTTCCACCGTTTAAATCCCGCATTTCTACATCGAAAACTTCCAAGTTGTGTTTTTTTAAAAGATTAGTTAAAGAAAGAAGTGAATAATATTCAAGATGTTCATGAACTATATTGTCAAACGCGTTTTGTTTAAGCATTCCAACCAGATAGTTCTGTTGGATAATAAAAATTCCATCATCATTCATGATTTTTTTTACATCGTTTACGAATTTATTTGGTTTTTCCATATCATAAAAACAAGAAATCGCAGTTACGATGTCCGCTTTTTTATTTTTTATTTTCTTTGAATAATTTTCATATGTAAAAAAATTGTTAACTACCTCATTAGCATTTTTCTGGCTTTCTTTTGCAAACTTTTTAATTGGCTCAACAGCAATTCTGTGTACTTTTTTTGGATAAAAGCTTAAAAGTGTTCCGTCATTTGCACCAATATCTACGACTCTTATCTCACTTGTTTTTTTATTAATTTTCTTCAAAGCTTCTTGTGTGATTTCTTTAAGTTCATCTCTCATTGTTTGATTAATTCCTGATTTATATCCATACCTTTCAGTGTAAAGTGCATTCTTCGGAGTGGTGTGTTTTAGCTGAAGCAAGAAACATTTTCTACATAGAACTAGAGTTAAGGGAAATGATTTTGGTTTTATACCTTTTTGTAAAAAATCTGAAAGATAAAGATTCCCAAGTGAAATTATTTCTTCAAGATTTCTTGAATCACATGATCTGCATTTTTTAATCGAAATTGAAGTGTTTTTTTGCATGCAGTTATAATATACAAACATAAAATAAATGACAAGATTGAAAACACAGCATAAACGAAATTTTAATCAATTGTAGAATTAGAGATCCTTATATATAATGCTTTGGATAATGGACAAATCAATTGAGAGAATAATTAAAAATAAAACAATTTTAATCACGGGTGGAACTGGGTCATTTGGAAATAGTGTTGTAGAAAAACTCCTGAAATTAAACGTAAAAAAAATAATAATTTTTAGTAGAGACGAAAAGAAACAGTTTGACATGAGAAATAAATTCGATAGTGAAAAACTAAAATTTATTATTGGAGATGTTAGAGATAGAGAAACTATAGACTCAGCTATAAAAGGTGTAGATTTTATTTTTCATGCTGCTGCATTAAAACAGGTTCCAACTTGTGAATTTTTTCCAATGGAGGCCGTAAAAACTAATATAAATGGCACACATAATTTAATTACAGCAGCGATTAAAAATAACGTTAAAAGAGTTGTAGTCTTGAGTACAGATAAAGCAGTTTATCCGATAAATGCAATCGGAATTTCAAAAGCGATGATGGAAAAAATTATGATTGCAGAATCAAAAAACTTGATTGATCCTAAATCAAAAACAATTTTATGTGGAGTTAGATATGGAAATGTTTTATACACGAGAGGTTCAGTTTTGCCTTATTTTGTTTCTCTTATCAATCAGAACAAAAAAATTTCTGTAACAGATTATCAGATGACAAGATTTCTCCTTCCGCTTCCAGACGCCGTTTCGCTGGTTTTATACGCATTAATTAATGGAGAGCAAGGATATATGTATGTTAAAAAATCTCCTGCATGTAAATTAAGAACTTTAGCAGATGCACTGTGTCAAATATTTGAATATAAGAAAGGTATATTTGAAACAGGTATTAGAGCAGGTGAAAAGATGCACGAAACCTTGGTAACTCGTGAAGAATTAATTAGAGCAAAAGAATTAAAAGATTATTATAAAATTCCACCTGAAAGCCAAGGGTTGGATTACAACAAATATCTCTACAGGGGAAAAGCAGTAGACGTTGAGAAGATGCAGTCGTATACTTCAAAAAATACAACTATTTTAGATGTTGATCAGGTAGCGAAGATGTTATTAAAAATTCCTGAAATCAGAGAAGAGCTATCTTTAGTTAAGCAAAAGCAGACTTTAAAACATACTTAAAATAATCATAGAAGATTTTAGGTGTATATTTGAAATGAGATTTAGAGTTTTTCCTTACGTGAATTGTATTGGGGATTTCTGAAAATTTAGCTTTTTTCTTTTTTAAATAATATAACTCCTCAAGGATTATTGAAAAATTTTTTTCTTTGAATTCGATATTTTCTAAAAGTTTTAATCGAACCATTTTAAATCCATTTGTACAGTCTTTTATTTCAATATTAAACAATTTAGAGGCTAAAAAATTACCAGCGATAGATATTATCTGTCTAAAATAGGGAACATTCTCTACTCCACCGCCTTTTATGTAGCGGGATGCTTTCACGCAGTCAACATTTGGTCGCATTGCTTCTATGAATTCATGGATGTGGATTGGTGGGTTTGTGAGATCTGAATCCATCGTAAGGTAAAATTCAAAGTATCTTTTTATCGCTTCTTTTATACCCGTTTGAAGTGCGCCCCCAAATCCTAAATTTTTTTCGTGTGTAAGAACAACTAACTCCTTTTTATATTTTCTGGATTTTATTTTTAAAATATTCGATGTTTTATCCCGACTCCCATCGTCAACAACGATTAGAAGAACCTCGTTTTTTATTTTTTTTATTTCCTTAATTACTTCTTCAATGCATTTGGAAGCAACTTTTTCCTCATTTAGCATGGGGATTATTATTGCTAATGAATTTTTTTTATACTTTAATGCCATCTTCTATGAAAGACCTTTCAATTGGCAGGTGATTGTTTTTTGGGAGGTGTCCTCGAATATTATCATTTCTAAGTCTTTGAATAATATCCTTGGCGATTCTTATTGACGCTTTTCCGTCTCCTAAATTGTGTTTCCAGGGGCTTTTGCTGATCATCTCGAGTTTTTTATAGATAATTTTAGGAAGATACTTATTCGGTTCATCAGGATCAAATTTTACACTTGCTTTTACATCATAAACCTGTGGTCGTTCTGTGGATTTTCGCATATTTATACAAGGAATTCCTAGGACGCATGCTTCTTCGTTTAGCGTTCCTGAATCTGTTAAAACACCTTTTGAATGGGTTAAGAGAATGAGAATTTCACTGTAGCCGACTGGATCTGTGATTATTAGATTTTTAGGAAGTTTTATTTTCTTTTCTTTGATAATTTTCTGAGTTCTATAACTTGCTACAAAATAGACATCATATGGCGCATAAGAAACCAAATTAAGTATTGAATTAAACGATTTTTCAATTTGTACGTTTTCTCTTCTGTGACAGGTCATTAAAAGGTATTCTCTGTCTTTTATTCCACGATTATTAAAGAATTTAGTAGTAGCCATTTTTTCAAGTTTTTCTTTTTGATTAAAATAAAATTCGTTAAGAATATCAACGATTGGATTTTTTGTAACAACAATGTTTTTAGGATTTAACCCCTCTGCGATTCCTCTTTTCTTGTATTCCTCCTCGTATGTGTAAATGACATCTGATAAATGATCAGCGAGTGTTCTATATTTTTCTTCGGGCATTCTCCAGTCGTATGAATGCCAGCAGCCCTCTATATGGATTATTGGGATGTTAAGCTGCATGGCCGCAATTACGCCGGCTGTTGTATTTGTATCTCCCAGGAATATTACAGCGTCAGGTTTCATTTTTTCCAAAACCGGGTAAAGTTCGGAAATTAATTTTGAAACTATCTCGGCGTCTGTTTCGCCTCTTGCATCAAGCTCTACATCTGCCTTAGGCACATTAAACTCTTCAAAAAAAATCCCTTTTAGATTATGTGAATAGTTTTGGCCAGACCAAATTAATTTAACATCTATATCCTTAGCTTTTCTTAACTCTCGCATGATTAAAACCGCTCTTATTAAGTCAGGTCTAATTCCTAAAACAAATGCAATTTTTTTCTTTTTAACCATTTAATTTAAAATTTTATCAAGTTCTTCCTGTAGATTTCTTCCGAATTTATTTAACTCACTTTTAGAAATAATACAACTCGATAAGTATCTTGTAATTATAACTGAGGAGTTAGTTTTATTTACGCGAATTTTTAATTTGCTAGTTTTAACAATTTCCCTAATCAGATCAAATTTGTTAATCGGTCCGAGTGGAGCAAAATGTATGATTTTTGATTTTTTCATTTTTAAAGATTCTTGATCATAAATTAGTGATTCGATAAATTTTGCAAATTGGAGCGTAGTGCACCCTGACCAGATTTGATTATCAAATCCATCTATTTCATTTTTGCTATTTAATACAAATTCGATTAATCCCTTTTTTTTCTGGGGACTTACCCCGATGAGAGAAGTTCTGATCACAACAGAATTCCCTTCCAAAGATTCTCCTAGGAGTTTTGTGATCCCATAAGTGTCGCTGGGAGAGGGGATTTTTAGTTCATCTACCTTGCCTGAGGTTTTAGAAAAAACTCCATCTGTTGAAATATGTATTAATTTAAAATTGTATGTTTTTGATAATCTAGAAAGTTTAACGGGGAACTGTGAATTAATTTTAATTGCTTCTGATTTATTTTTTTCATCTACGGAATTTAGACCAATACAATTTATTACATAGTCAACGTTTTTAATTTTTTTTATGATTTCCTTAAAATCTTTAGATAAATTATCCACTGAAAGCGCAAGTTCTTTGCTCTCTCTTAGGGTACCCAGGATGTTTGTATGATTTTCTTTTAGGTATTTATAGACCTCGTGGCCTGTCATTCCATTAATTCCTAAAATAAGTACTATTGGGTCTTTCATCAAATAATTCTTGGATTTGGCAGGGGAATTATAAATTTTCCTCCTGATTTTAGATATTCTTTATTTTTATTTACTATCTCATTAGCAAATGACCAAGCAAATAGAATAACGTAATCAGGGCCTTTATCTGAACGAAGAATTTCTGAAGAAATTATTTCTTGGTGAGTTCCTGGTAGATAATTTCCAATTTTTGCTGGTGCATCATCAATTACGAATTTCATTTTTTTAACATTAAGCTTGCAATAATTTGCCATTATCGTACCTCTTCCTGATGCACCATAACCCATAACTGTTTTTTTATTTTTTTTGAGAATATCTATCATTTTTTGTAAATCATCCCTAGTTTTCTTAATAGAGTTATTGAATACATGATATGTTTTTAGCTTATCTATTTTTTGTTCTTTTTCAAGTTTGATTAACTTTAATAGTCTTGGTGTTTGATTAACGTTCATATTTTTAGTGGTGTAAACTTGAATAGATCCACCGTGAATTGGGATTTTTTTAGCATCATATATTTTTAGTCCAAATTTAGTTAAAAAATTATTTAAAGATAGTAAGGAGTAGTAGTATTCATGTTCGTGATAAATCATATCGTACTGAAGTTTATTAATTAGATCAGGAAGATAATGTACTTCAAAGATTAGTCTGCCGTCATCTTTTAAAAGCTTGGTAATTCCCTTGAGCACTGTATGCATGTTTCTAATGTGAGCTAATGTATTTGAACTAAATATTAAATCAGCTTGACCATGTTTTTGAATAATTTTTTCTGCAACTTTTTCAGAAAAAAATTCGTTTAAGGTTGGAATCTTGTTCTCGTTGGCTTTTTTGGAAACATTTACTGATGGATCAACCCCAAGTATACTCGCACCTTTTTTTTCAATTGCCTTAAGAAAACTTCCATCATTGCTTCCAATTTCAACAACAAAACTTTTCTTTGGGAGAAATTTGGAAAATTCCCTTGCATTTGAGTTAAAATGATTAACCAAGGTTTTTATAGAAGATGAGAAATAAAAATAATTCCTGAATAAGACTTTCGGATTGATCGAATAAGTGTTTTGGACCAAGGAGCATTTTATGCAAAACCTGAGCTCTAAGGGATATTTTTTTTCTCTGTCAAAATCTTTTATATTTTTTATAAAACCACCTGCGAGGGGAGTCTTCCCAAGATCTATTACTTTTTCAGTTTTCTTCGACCCGCAAAACCTGCAATTTTTATATACTTTGTATTCGTATTTTTTAATTACACTCATCTTTTACGAGCGATACAGACCTGTGATATTCCGTAATCAATTGTTTCAAGTTTTTCGATCTCAAAATATTTACTTAGGATAATCGCAAGTGTTCTTGAGTTAAATTTACTAGGGTGCACGTCGTCTTTATACGGCTTACATGCTCCTCCAAAAAAACGGTTGTAAGTATTTTCAATTAAAAAAACCAATTTACTGTCATAATTCGGAGTAGTTAATATAAAAAGTCCATTCTTTTTTAAAATTCTATTTACTTCTTCTACGGCAACTTCAGGTGTAATAAAGTGTTCAATTACTTCTCTCATAACAACACAATCGAATACGTTCTCTCTAATATCCAGTTTGTACAAATTTCCTACTGAGTAATTTTGACCAGGGTATAGGATTTTACATGCAGCGATAGAATCAGGTTCACCATCGATGCCTGAGATTTTATATTTTTTCCTAAGCTTAGTGTTGGTCCATGCGCTTAGTCCGCAACCTGCGTCAAGTATTTTTGAACCACTTTTTAACTTAGATACCGAGCTTCTAACAAAACTGTCTAGATGATTATGATGCTGTCCTAATATAGAATACTTATTCTTCATTGCCTTTCGTTGTTTTTCTAAATGATTAAGATAGTATTCGACTTGATCAGAATATCTTTTTGGAGTTGTATTTTTATGATTATTTTTCATCGTGTTATATAATTAGGAATAGTTTGGAGTATATTATCTGAAATATTGGAAGTCAATGAACGATTTAAAACCCGTAAAGATTCTTGTTAGATATCTGTTCTTTTATTTTATATTTACAATTTTACTTTTAGGGACTTTTAGGAATCTAAGAAAACTTTTTTCTCCACCAGAAATAGGAAATGAAAAAATTATTGGTTATACGCATTACTACGGATATCCTTTTTATTTTGATAATATTTTCTTTTTTCTTTTATTTATACCTATATTAATAATCATTTCAGTTAAATTAATTAGAAAAGTTAAAAATAAATGAATAAATTTAAACATCCAATATTTATTTTATTTTTATCCTCATTTATATTTATCCCAATTTTTTTTCATGTCTGTCGTGATTTACTCGCTCTTTCTTTTGACTATCAAGAATTTATTACATGGGATTATTTATCGAGCATTAAGAGTATTCCTTACAGGGATTTCTATTATCCGTATGGTTTAATTGACTATCTTAAAGATCACTATATTGTTTTTTTTGTTCTAAGCCTATTTATAATTCCACTTGTATTGACAATCATATTTACATTTTTCAAGAAGCTCTGGATAAAAACCACATATTCTTATTTATTCTTTTTTTCATTTTTAATTTTTGTAATTTCAAGCGTAGATCTAAATTTTTTTCAAAGATACGGAATAATGTTAAGTGCAACCCTACTACTAGCAATGAATTTTCTTCAAAGCGGATTTAAAAATAAATTCTCTTTTATTTTTGGTATTTTATCCGGTTTAATATTTTCATTAATTTATGATCAAGGGATGTACTTGATCTTGTTATTTTTCGTTTCAGTTTTAGTTTTTTCTTTAACTGAAGTAAATAAAAAAATAAATTACAAAACATATTTATATTTAGTTTCAAGACAAATAGCCGCATTTTTAATTGGATTATTTTTAGTGGTTATTCCGTTTGGGATAATGTTAAACCATTTTGGAATGTTAAGTGGATTTATTTCGAACATAACTACCATAAATGATATTGCAAGATATGCAAAAGCACCATTTTTTAATAGTTTTATGTCCATTGAAAATTTATACATAACAGTATCGATATTTTTATCAACTATATATTTAGTTTACAAATTATTTTACTTGAGAAATACTAAAGGATTGGTCTTTAGATCAATATTTATAGCTTGGTTTTCTATTTTAATTTTGGAACAAAAGAATATTTTAAGATCAATTGATTCTCAATTAGTTTTTTTCTCATTTTTTATTTTTCTCCTGCTTTTCTACGAAGTATTTAGTTATTTTAAAAAACAAAAGCTGCAGTTTAAAAATTATGGGATTTTATTTTTAACATTTATTCTAATTTCCATAAGTTTTTTTAAGATTGATGTAGATCAACTAACCCAGGTTTATTCAGTGAACTTATCTGGTTTAGGGAAAAATATTGGGGAGTGCAGTGAGAGTAACAAATCAAATCTTATGGTTAAAAATCCGCAATACAATGAAGTTAAAAATAAACTAGAGTCATACCCAGATTTTAACGGCAGGGTATATTCATTTCCGGGTGATCCATTTTTTTATGTAGTTCTTAACCAGAGGCCTCCATATTATTCTGCTATATATCAGGCATCTCCTTTATATGCTCAAAATAAAATTATCGATTTCTTAAAAAATGAAAATATAAAATATGTAATTTACAATACTTCTAGCTTAAGTCTTCAGGACACAGTTCCTAATTATGTCAGAGTTGCTACTCTTCACAATTACATAATAAATAATTATATTCCTAAAGAAAGTGTAGGAAATTTCTTAATTCTTGAAAAAAAAGAAGGAGATTTTTTTACTAATAACGATGCTAGTTCTTTACGCGAGCATTTTCTTAATATTGATCTTGAAAATATACCTAAGTCAGAAGGGATTTACAGAGAAGATTATTTTGCACAAAGTGATGAAAATATTGCATTTAATTCATTTGAGGAAGCAAATAAATACTTAGGACAAAATAGTATAAATTCAAAAAATAAAATCTTGTTTATTAAATTTAAAAACTCAGTTGAAGAAATAAAAATTGAATTGTCAATTGAGACTCGTAACGGATTTAAAACAAAAATATTATATAAGGGGTGTAGTCCCAAATATTATTGTGTGATTAATTTATCAAATGTTCCTCTTTTTTATAAGAATAGAGTAATTAGTGAAATCTTAATTAGTGATCCCAAAAACATAAAGGAAATTAATATCGCAACCTATAATTCAAATTCTTATTTTTGGTAAATAAGTTATTGTATCTTTAAAATTTGATATCTATAATACGTGAAATGTACGTAGTAGATGTTAAAAGAACCCCGGTAGGTAAATTTTTGGGATCTCTCTCGAATTTAACAGCTCCAGAGCTAACAAAGCCATTATTTTCTTATTTCATAGATAAATATCCATTTTTACATAAAGAGACAGATGAGGTTATCATGGGTCACGTTCTTTCGGCTGGAGAGGGGATGAATCCTGCAAGGCAGGCCTCCGTCGGGGGAGGAATAAGCGTAAGCGTTCCATCTTATGGAATTAGTCATGTTTGTGCTTCTGGAATGAATGCAGTTATTCAGGCAAGTCGCGGTATTAGAGCGGGAGATGTTGATCTCGTTTTGGCTGGAGGTATGGAAAATATGTCTAAAGCCCCTTTTCTTCTAGAGAACGTGCGTAAAGGATTTCGCTATGGAGAACGCGCTTTAATCGATTCACTCCAGCATGACGGACTCTGCTGTGGTCTTCGAAATGAAATTATGGGAGTTGTGGCTGAATATATGACAAAAAAATATAATATAAGTAGAAAAAAACAAGACGAATTTTCGCTTAACAGTCACAGGAAAGCGATCAAGGCTCAGAAGAATAAAGTTTTCTCAACGGAAATAATTAAAACTCTGGAAATTAGTTCAGATGAAGGACCAAGAAGTGATACGACGTTACAAAAATTGTCTTCTCTTAAACCAGCATTTAAGAATGATGGTTCTGTAACAGTTGGAAATTCCAGTACGATTAACGATGGGGCGGCTCTTTCTCTTTTAGCTTCTGAAAACGCATTAAAAAAATATGGATTAAAGCCAATTGCGCGAGTTGTTGATTATAGCTTTGTTGGTCTTGATCCAAAGGACATGGGCATGGGTCCAAAATATGCCATTGAAAAACTTTTGAAAAAAAATTCACTAAGTCTTAAAGACATAGATTTATTCGAGATTAATGAAGCGTTTGCAGTTCAGGTGCTATCGGTAGTTAGTTCGCTTAAAATTGATGAAACAAAACTAAATATTTATGGAGGTGCAATATCCATTGGTCATCCGTTAGGGATGAGTGGAGTCAGGATAATCGGTACTCTTATTAATGGACTTAAGAGAACAAATGGAGAATTGGGGATTGCAAGTCTATGTGTAGGAGGAGGACAGGGTGGCGCAGTATTAATTGAAAATATATGAAACAAATAGCTTTTATTACGGGATCAAGTAGGGGAATAGGAAGATCAATTGCACTTCGCCTTGCAAAAGAAGGATTTGGGGTAGTTTTACACGGGTTAAGTTTGAGCCATGAGCTAATAGCTACCGAAAAAGAACTAAAAAAACTCAAGGCTCATGTCTTAACCATTTGCTTTGATGTTTCTAATCTTGCGGAAGTGGATTCTTCGTGTCAGAAAATTTTAGATAAAGTTAAAAAAATTGATGTACTTGTGAATAACTCTGGAATTTCAAGAGATAAGACTCTTATGAAGATGAGCAATGAAGATTGGGATATTGTTCTTAAAACTAATTTATATGGACCGTTTTATTTGACAAAAGCCCTGCTTCCAGGAATGAAAAAGCAAGGTTACGGGCGAATCATAAATATCTCCTCAGCTGCTGTGAGGGGAGCATTTGGCAAAGCAAATTATTCAGCTTCAAAAGCAGGATTAATAGGAATGACAAAATCAGTGGCTTTAGAAGTGGCAAAAGATAAAATTACAGTAAGTGCAATTTGTCCGGGTTTTATAGATGCAGGTATGAGTTCTTTAATTCCGGAAAAATATCAAAAACAAATTCTTTCAAATGTAGCTATGGGTAGGCCAGGTGCATCCGAAGAGGTGGCTAGTTTGGTTGCATATTTAGCAAGCAAAGAAAGTTCATATATAACAGGCGCTGTAATAGATATTGACGGGGGCTGGTTATAGTCTAAGCTTAATGGAATTAATGGTCTCCCGAGATGTTTTTAAGGGTCCTCCGTTTGCTAAAACTAAGGTATTCAATGTTTCCTCTAGGAAGCTTATTCTTTTTTCGAATTTAATACGTAGCGGGATAACTGGATGATTTTTATCTGGAGTTTCTAAATTTACGAAATCAATCGCATGAAATAAATAAAGAGCATGCTTGGGTTTCGTATTAAAATATTTAATTATTAAATTGCGATATCTTTTGCCGAAAAAATAAGCAAAAGTTGTATGTATTGGAAGTCTTAAGACCGGAAGTGTTGAAATAGGCAGTTCGAGCAGGCCTTTCTTGTTGTGGGGGGATCTTAGAGCATAGGGATTTCTGCTGCTTATTAAATAATTCATTCGGCCAAAAGTTTTGTGACGATTTTCCCCACCCCGTATATAGGCATATAGTTTCATTAAAAGTTCTGAAAATCCCGGCAATACACTTGAATCATATTTGTAGTTAAGTTTCTGCAAAATACTTACTATTTCAGGATCTTGATAATATCCGGGTCCTCTAAAGCCAATCGGCTCCACTTTACAAACTTTAGCAATGATCTCATGGGCTTTTACGATCTGAGCTTGTTTTTCTTTGAAAGACATTTTGCCAAATAAGACTGGATGACTCCAGGAGTGATTTGCTATTTCATGACCTTCGCTTACTGCTTTTTTGCAAAATTTTCTGCATTTTGGAAGCAAAAGATCTTGCCCAATTATCATAAAAGTCGCTTTTGAATTAGATTTTTTAAGTAACTTAAGGAGAATTGGTAGGCTATGGGTGTATATAAATTCAGGATCCTTTAAGATTTTTACACCAAATTCTTTTTCATAAATCCACAAATTATCAACGTCTACGTGAAGAAAGATCATAAATCCGGAACGTTTACTTTTTCTCTTTTACCGATAATTCTAGGAGGCAGACCTGCCACGATGTCATATGGCGCTATTTTCTTTTTAACTACGGTATTTGCACCTACCACTGCCCCCTCGCTTATGTATGCGCCTGGAAGAAGTATGCTTCCAGTTCCTACGCAGCTATCTTTTTCTATGACTATTTTTTCAGAATAATATGCTTTATATTTTTCAGGAATCATAGGGCCGCTCATGCGTTTTCCGCCAAAAGGCCTTTCACTGTTTGAATATATTTTTGAACTCGCGCCAATTCCCACGTAGTCTTCAACAATGATTGGCTCTCTTGCAGCTAAAATTGCATAAGGAGCAATATGGACTCGTTTCCCTATTTTTATTTCGCCCAAGGTTCCCTCTAACTTTACTCCAGTATCGATCCATGTATACTCGTCAATTGAAATGTTTTTTGTGCCGTTAATAAATACTCCTACATCAATTAATACATTTTTTCCTAATTTCTTTAGCATCACTTTATAGTAGTAGTAGCGAATCTTAAATCCAAAACCTCCTGGAATATATCGAATTAACATTTCAAAGATTGCTAGGAAAGATTTTAGAATTAGGACGATGTATGAAGTTAAAGGTATTTTTTCGCCATTTATAAATTTAGCGAATGCATCATATTCGAGCTGATAAGTAAGTTTATTTTTCGGCATATACATAAGTCCATTCGGCAGTAAAAAATTTAGAATTTGCATATTTATTTTCTTTTTGGAGTTTTTTAAACAATTTTTTAGCTGCAGTTTCAATTATTTTGCTTCTGTCCTTTTCTTCCTGTTCTGAGGGATCTATTCCTCCAATTTCCGGTAAGATTCCAGCCTGTAAGCGCTTGACGTTTAGAAAGTTCAGCCAATCGATGTAGCTCACTTTTATCGGTTTATGAGTGACTTTTATGTTCTTAAAACCAGCTAGTTTTAAAGAATTTAGATAATATTCAATTGGTCTCGGATCAGGGAATACCAGCTTTCGTTGTGGATACTGTTCTTTAATTCTTTTGCCTAAATTATTTTTATATTTTTTAAATTTATCATCAGTTTTAATTAATTCTAGTCCTAGATCATGAATTTGATTTATGGAATCATCGATTTTTAAGGCTCCGCCATTTGCTTTATTTGTAATGTTTCCACTTTGAAATACTAATGTTCCTGAGTTTTTCATTGAATCATAAAACCCTTTGAACGTCTCAGGAATGTTTGGGATAAGGTGAACTGTATTTGCGCAAATTATGTGATTTACTGAATTTTCTCCGATAAGCTCGTTTAAAAACAAATATTTATTATTGACTTTATCAAGAATGTAAAACTCAACTTTTTTGTTTGAGTTAAGCAGCATATGTGCATGACCCAGCCAGGAGGAAGAGTTGTCTATTAGTAATAGTTTTGATAATTCTATTTTTTTTAATAAATATATGGCGGATGATCCTGTTCCTGCGCCATAATCAACCACAATATCGTTTTTTTTGATTTTGTTTTTTATTATCTTTATAAGCATAGAGATGTTATTTTTATGCCAGGAAGTGCTAGCAACTGCATTGTGGTATGCTGTAGCGCCTTTGGAGACTGGTCTATCTGGTGTCCATGGATTCGATATTAAGATTTTATTTTTTTTCATTTCTAGCATTGTAACAAACTAATCTACAAATTATAATATCGTTTTAGAAGTATATGAGCAGTAAAAATAAAAAGTTTCTGTTGGTTACTGTTATAACCCCCACTTATAACAGGGGGGATTTTTTACGAGAGACAATACTTAGTGTTTTAACTCAAGATTATCCAAATATTGAATATATAGTTTTGGATGGAAATTCAGCAGATAGCACTAAGGAAGTGGTCAACGAATTTAAAGGAAAACTAATATTTGATGTTCATAAAAATAAGGGAGAGCAATACGCCGTAAATAAGGGTTTTAAGATGGCAAAAGGGGAGATAGTTGGAGTTGTAAATTCTGACGACCCATTGCTCCCGGGTGCGATTAAAGAAATTGTAAGTGTAATGTCTAAGAACCCACATTTAATTGGAGCATATCCGGACTGGATTAAGATTGATAGAGGAAGTAAAGAGATCGAGAAAGTTTTCGCGCCTGACTATGATTTCACATATATGATAAAAATGCACAAGATGATTCCAGGGCCGGGAACTTTTTTTCGAAAAAATGTTATAAAAAAACTTAAGAGAGATGAGAGATTTAAGTACGTGGGGGACTATGATTTTATATTAAGAGCTGGACTTATAGGAGATTTTATTAGAATACCAAAATTCTTAGCAGCATTTAGGATTCATCCCGGAGCAGCAACTTTAAAAAATAAAGGCTTGGATATGGCAATGGGGCATATACGGGTAATAAATAAAATATTCGCTTCTCCAGATCTCCCCAAAGGAGTTAAAGGGGTTAGGAGCCAAGCTTACCAAAAGGCCTGTGAGGCAGCTAGGATATGCAGGGGTGATAATTTAATCACTAAAGTTATTATTTCAATTTTAAGTCTTTATTATTCTCCGAGTAATTACATAGAGCTGCTTACCAAGTACAGAATAAAAAAAATTAAACACTTTCTTAGTAGTTAAATCTTCTGGCGTTGTTAACACTAAATTCATATGTTAATATAATTCACATCTTAGAAAGCAAATGAAAAAACAAGAAAAGGTTTTAGTTACTGGGGCAGGCGGTTTCATAGGTCATCATTTGGCAAGATTTCTTAAAAAGAAAGGATATTTTGTAAGAGGGGTAGATATTGTATATCCAGAATTTTCCGACCTCTCAGACTTTAATGATTTTAGGATTCTTGATCTTCGGGATTTCAGAAATGCAATTGAGGCAACTGAGGGAATATCCAAGGTATACGCCCTCGCAGCCCAAAATGGGAGCATAGAATTCACTTTAACCAATAAAGCGGATTTGCTTCGTGATAATGCTCTTATTAATCTTAATACAGCGGAAGCATCGATTCGATCTGGGGTAAAAAGATTATTATTTTCCTCTTCTGCGTGCGTTTATCCAGAGAATAGACAAACAGAAGTTGACTCAGCTCCCTTAAGAGAGAGCGATGTATATCCCGCAAATCCTGACAGTGAATATGGATGGGAGAAGTTGTTTGCTGAGAGGATGTATAAATCTTACGAGGCAGATCATGGACTTGAAGTAAGAATTGCTCGATTTTTTAATATATATGGCCCTGAATGTTTAATTGACACACTTAGATCAAAAGCTCCCATGGCGTTAACTCGTAAAGTTATTGAAGCAGGACCTGGAGGAACCGTAAAAATCTGGGGAGATGGTAAGCAGGTTAGATCATTCTGTTATATAGACGACTGCGTAGAGGCTATTTACAAGCTCATGAATTCGAATATAAAGGACCCGGTGAACATTGGCACATCTGACCACGTTAGTATAAATGAGTTAGTAGATATCATATGTAAAATCGAAGGAATAAATGTTAAAAAAGTTCATCAGTTAAATAAGATTCAAGGTGTCAGGGGTAGACTATGCGACTATTCCAAGGCCCAAAAAGAGCTTAAGTGGAAAGCTAAGGTAACACCTCTTCATGGAATGACTGTTATTAATAAATTTGTACATAAAGAGCTTGGGAAATAAACCTGTCCTCCGTATCTTATCGAATGAATCATGAAAACTACCCTAATTACTACGGTTCTAAACGAAGAAAAAAATATTGATAAGTTTTTTAAGTCACTGTTTCTGCAGACAATTTATCCGGATGAAGTTGTGATTGTTGATGGCGGAAGTAAGGATAAAACAGTTGAGAAAATCCAGAGTGTAATTAAAAAAAATCATAAAAAAATAGAAATAAAATTGCTTAAAAAAACAGGTAATAGATCAGTAGGCCGGAATTTTGCTATTAAAAATTCTTCAAATGAAATAATTCTTGCAACAGATTTTGGTTGCAGTCTTGATAAAAATTGGGTTAAGAATATTTCTGCACCATTTGAAGACTTGAAAGTTGACGTTGTCTCCGGATTTTATAAACCAGTTACAGGAAATATATTTAAAAAATGTTTGTCCGCATACACATGTGTAATGCCTGACAAAATAAATGAAAATGAATTCTTACCTTCTTCACGCTCAATAGCTTTTAGAAAAAAAATATGGGGGAAAAATAAATATCCCGAGTGGCTTGATACTTGTGAGGATCTGGTATTTGCTAAAAATTTAAGAGAAAAAGGTGCAAGATTTAAGTTTGTTAAGAGTGCTGTTGTAAATTGGGAGCAGAAAAACAATCTCAGGGAAGCTTTTTTTCAATTTCTAAGTTATGCAAAAGGAGATGGGAGAGCGTTTTTCATAAGACCTCAAGTTCCTTTAATTTATTTAAGATATTTCTTAGGTTTATATTTTCTTTTTCTCTGTATTCTTGAAAGATCTTGGCAATTATTGATCATCTTCCCTATTTTAATTTGCTTATATTTTTTGTGGGCAATAAAAAAGAATTATAAATATGTAAATAATAAAAAAGCATTTTTAATTCTTCCTCAGCTTCAAATAACTTCTGATATCGCTGTTTTGATTGGGACTACATATGGAATGGTTAGGAGAATAAGCCTTGAGAAAATTATCAATATCTTTAAAGATAATAAATTCTTAATTTTTATATTAGCTATCTATGTTTTTCTGTTGTTTTTAACGCTTGATTATGGAATTCCGAATAAATTCCATCCGTTTCCTTATCACATGGATGAGTGGCACCAACTGCAAGCAGTTAGATCTACATTCGCATATGGAACACCAAATGTAGAGGGGTCTGCAAATGGTACTATGCTTCATTTTATTTTATCCGGTTTTTACCTAATCCCTTTTACTCTGTTAGGAATAATTAATCCCTTTGAGTTAAGAATTGATGATCTTATTGCAAGACAAAATATTTTTATTTTGTTAAGACTTAATACGATTATTTGGGGAATTTTATCAATAATTTTAGTTTATAAAATAGCAGATTTGTTAAAAATTCCAAAGCGATTAGCTGTAACACTTTTTACTTTTAATCCACTCTGGCTAATGTTAAGCGGGTACTTTAAATATGATGTTGCGTTAATGTTTTTTATACTTTTATCTTTATTATTTCTATATAGGTTTTCTAAAAACCCAACGGGTATTAACTTTGTGATAGCAGGAGTTCCAATCGGAATGGCTCTTTCAGTAAAGATTAGTGTTTTATCTTTAATCCCAATTTATCTTCTCTCATATTTAATGTTTCATAAAGAAAAAATTAAAAACATAAAGCATTTAATATTTGGATTTTTTGTCATTTTATTTACTGCAATTATATTTGGATTTCCAGATACTTTATTTGGGACAGGGAATATTTATAAGTATCTTTATGAAAATTTAGTTATATTTCCAAGCGCTACAGAGAATATTAGAGAGGGAAGTAATCTACTTCTTTATGTTTTTATAAAGCATTATTCAATAATTTTTGGTCCTGGAGTTTTATTTCTTTTTTTCGTGTCTTTATTTTTATTGATCTATTCAAGCTTTAAGTCTGGAATAGAAA
>CAYIUZ010000002.1:0-15164 GCA_964366705.1 uncultured Gammaproteobacteria bacterium
GCAGAAGACTGATCTTTTCCAGCGCCTTCAATTGTAACCCCAATCACTTTCCAGTGAGCCGGCCAATCAACTTTCCATGGCAATTTTCCAGTCCCGCCAAATGGAGAAATTTTTCCTGTATGTCCACAGCCTACAGCCCATTTAACTAAATCCGGTTCACATTTATACGAAACTTTTTCCGAGTCCCACTCATAAACCTTTGTAGTCCCCAATTTTCCGCAATTTTCACAAACAACCTGAAATGGCAACCATCCTGATTTTTTCTTCTGACTACCGGAGATTCTTTGATATATGTCCTGAATTTTTTCAGCATTATCGAGTGCAATTCTTATTACTTCATCAAACTTTCCCTGGTGATAAAGCTCCCATGATGAAAGAATTTTTGGATTCACGCCTAAGCTTTTTATAGAATCTATAAAATCATTTCCGAAAAGATCTGCCATGCTCTGAAATTTTGGATCCGGAGACTTTGCTAACTTTAAAGGCTTCCCGAGTTCACTTTCGTGAGTTCCTCTGATTTCAGGTAAAAGATCATCGGCTGGATCAAAATCATTAATAATAAATGTAAAAGTGGCTTCTTGCTTAGCATTCAATAAGCTCTGATAAATAATGCTATGAATAACTGGTCCCATTAATGAACCCACATGAGCAAAACCGGAAGGAGTTTTCATATCATCCACCCAGTAAGGCTTGAATTTCCCAGAATCAATAATTTCTTTTGCAATTTTATCTGCCCAAAACATAATCGTATTTTACCCCAAGTAGTCTTATTATAAAAGCTTCACTAAATTCTTGCTCCTTGTGTTGTAGCTAAATATCTATAGCTTGCTAAGACCCTTAAGGCTTTCCCCATATCAGCATATCTTAATCGACCCACAACATAAGCATCGTTACTTGAATCAGGTTGCGTAAATAATCCCGCAACTCTAGTTGACTCATTTGGATCAGTTGATTGTTTTCCAAAAATAGGCTGTCTTTCCCCTCTTTTGCCATTCTCGAGCTGCCTTTCTCTAAAAGTAATCGCGCCTGGAATTAAACCATTATCCGAAAGTCCTCTCTCTATGCTATTTGCTATTAATGAATCTACTCGCGGTGTGCTACCATTAAGTCTTCTTGTCAAACTGGCAAATGTCGGCTCTGATCCTGAGATATCAATCAATCTAATCGACCTATTTCCGATTGCGACCCTTGATACAGGAACTTGCGCGTCTTCCTCTATCCACGGAAATGTCCCAACAGCTACTAATGCAACTTCTGGAATTTCTATTTCCCTTTCGTGTCTCCTCCCTATACTTTCCCTATCTATCACTACTACTTCCCCAGAGTTAGATAATAAAACCTGATCTCCTCTTTTTACTCTCCTTTTTAAATCACGCGTTAAACCATAGTAAGCCTGATCTCTTGAAGAAACTATTCTCACTGCTCCTAATTGTTGCGCCATTTTTAATTCACTCATACATCTCACATCCTTACTTTTTTATGCTACCTGCTGAAGCAAAATTACCTCTACAGCATTTCCTCTTACTCCTGCATTCGCGTTTTTTGCTTTGACTAATCCACCCTCTATTCCCATCAACTGGTTGAATGCCTGTCTATCATAAATAACAACCCCAGTAGAAATTCCAGGCGAATTATGCCTCACAAGATCTCTTGGATCAATCGAGTATTCTCCCCTCTCCCACTGGTCAAAATAATTCCCTCTTTCATTTCCCATAATAATTCACCTCCGTTTTTACCATTTATGGTGAAAAGTTTCTCAAACTTTTTACCACTAAAAAACCCCTCCATTGAGGGGCTGTCGGGTCTCTAAGTTTCTAAGTTTAGGCCAAGACAAATCCCCTCGCTAAGAGGCTCTTGTCCTTCTTTGAAACAAATATTCTAAACATGTAAAAAGATTATATAGCTAAATGAGGCTAGATTCAACCACTAAATTTATTTAATATATCGTATATTTTTTCTTTTATTTTTTCTGTAACTTCTACCTCGATTAGACCCTCATCAGGTTCACCCTTCGAAGCTTTAGCAAAGGAGGGTTGACCATAATAAATTTTAAATCCCAGAGGTGAAGCAATTATCGCAGGTAAAACTGCTAAATCTTCTTCTCCCTCAACCAATATCACTTGTCTTTTTCTTGAGCTAAATGCGTTTTTTATAGCTTCAAACAATTGGGGCGTAATAGTACCGGCATGATTTTTAACCTTAGCTACTTTAATTTCCTTCTCAAATCCTAAATCAGAAATGCTATTAAACTTTTTTTTCCTTTTAACCTGAAAATCTATAATTGATAAAAACTGATTAATATTTTCTTCATTAAACTTTTTAGTTGTGATGTCTCCGATTGTAATAGTTTTACTATCAATCTTCCTAGGAACTCCTGATAATATTTTCCCTAGTGGCTTATGCAGGCTTGATCTAAGATATTCAGGAAGATAAAGATCATTATCTATCCATCTCTTATTTAAATAAGGTCTTCCATCCCTATTTATCTCACCATTTCTTATGCGGGTGCTTGATATAACTCCCCCATCTTCTGCAGAATCCATCTCTATAATTTCAATTGATAATTTTGGTAATCCAAGCTCTATTCTTTTTTCGTTGATTCCAATCGCAGTTCTATTTGTCTGAGGTGTTACTGCAATCGCTCCTGCTTTGAAATCTTTACTAAGCACTGGTCCATAAATATTATTTATTTCTACTATTTCAATTTTATTAGGAGCACTAAGTGTTTTTAAATATTCAAATACATTTCTTTCTCTTGTTTTAAAATCTTCATAGTTGTCGATTTTAAAATTTGAAACATATGTATCGCTCGTCACTCCTACGATAACTCTATCGGCTAATTTTACAACTTGGTCTAGAAAACTTTTATGACCTTTATGCAGGAGGTCAAATGTTCCACCGCTTGCTAATAGATCGTATTTCATGAGGCAATTATAACAAAAAGCTACTTAGAAATTCCCAATTTAACTCGAAGATTTTTCATCATCTCGGAAGTCATTTCCGGCAGTTTAAACTTAGGCTCCCAACCCCAGTCGCTTTTCG
The DNA here is from genome assembly GCA_964366705.1 of uncultured Gammaproteobacteria bacterium. Classification (GTDB taxonomy): domain Bacteria; phylum Patescibacteriota; class Microgenomatia; order Levybacterales; family UBA12049; genus 2-01-FULL-39-10-A. The sequence goes on from CAYIUZ010000002.1 coordinate 3,043, forward strand.
CCTGCGAATCGTCAATTGATTTTGGCCAGGAATCTGCAATAGCCTGAGTATGATTTGGTTCATATGTAGCGCTAAAACTAGGCATTAATTTTTTAATTTCTTCTACCAATTCATCTGGAGAAAAAGAAATACCTGCGAAATTATAGCTAGTTCTAATTGTTATATTTGCTGGATCAGCTTCCATCAACTGAATAGTTCCTAAAATAGCGTCATTCATATACATCATCGGTAGATATGTTCCTGGTTTAAGGGGCGAAACGTATTTTCCCTCCTGAAGTGCCGCATAAAAAATGTGAATAGCATATTCTGTAGTTCCATCTCCTGGATCCGCTTTCCATCCATTAATACCAGGGTAACGCAAACTTCTAATATCGACTCCATATTTGTTGAAATAATATTGACATAAAAGTTCTCCAGAAACTTTCGCAACACCATAAATAGTTGTTGGTTCTAAAACCGTATGCTGTGGAGTATTTTCCTTTGGAGTAGTAGGACCAAATGCAGCAATTGAACTTGGCCAAAAAATCTTTAATTTTTCCTTAGTTGCGACATCTAAAACGTTTTTCAATCCATCTAAATTTACCTCCCAGGCTAGAGCAGGATCTTTCTCACTCCCAACTGAAAGAATTCCTGCAAGATGATAGATAGTCCCAATATCATGTTTTTTTACTAAGCTAATCAATTCATCTTTTTTTGTAACATCAGCTTTTTCTAAAATGCCATCAAAGCTATCTGGAACTTTAGAGTGCGCAGCTGCAATAACATTTTCTTTACCATATTTTTCCTGTAAAGCTAAAACAAGCTCAGTTCCTATTAAACCAAATGCACCAGTAACTAATATTTTTTTCATAATCCTAATTCCTCTTTAACTTTTTTAAATGCCTCTATCCCCTTATCCAGATCTTCTCGAGAATGCGAAGCGGAAGGGATAACCCTAATTCTAGCAGTTCCTTTCGGAACCATCGGAAACAGAATAGGAGTAGCAAAAACATCTAATTCAAATAATTTAGCTGAAAATTCTTTAGCTTTATCTTCATCACCGATCTTAACGGGAGTAATTGGCGTCTCTGTTTTCCCAGTATCAAATCCCAATTTTTTAAATTCATCGCGGAGATAATTTACATTTTCCCAAAGCTTATCGACTAAGTCTCCGGAATTTTGAAGAATTTTTATTCCTTCAAGTGCTGCTGCTGCATCAGGAATTGAAAGAGCAATTGAAAACAGTCTTTGCCTAGCTTTTAATTTATAAAAACTAATCAATGTATTGCTTCCTGCAATAAAACCTCCAAGAGAAGAAAAAGCTTTAGAAAGACTTCCGACTTCTATGTCAATCTGTCCGACTAAGTTAAAATGATCTACAACCCCACGTCCTCCCTTTCCCATTACTCCCTCTCCATGCGCATCATCTACCATAGTTAATGCGTTGTATTCTTTTGCCAGCCGGACAATTTCAGGTAGTGGCGCGAGATCTCCATCCATTGAAAATACTCCGTCTGTAATAATTAAAATTAACGGAGACTTTCCATCACTTCTTGGAGTTTTTCTAAGCGCAGATGCTTCTTTAAGTTTTTCTTCTAAATCTTTAACGTCACAATGTTTATAAATAAATTTGTTTTTTGCGCCACTTAGTCTTACTGCATCAATAATTGAGGCATGATTTAACTCGTCCGAAATCACAACATCTTCTTTTCCTATGATAGTTTGAACCGCAGCAGCATTTGCTAAATATGCGCTAGAAAAAGTTAAAGCTGCTTCAGTCCCTTTAAACCTGGCGATTGCATCTTCAAGCTCTAAATGTAAAACGTGAGTACCGGCAAGTGTTCTATATCCAGTTCCAACTCCATATTTTTTGACAGCTTCAATTACTGCATCTTTAATTCTGGGGTCTTCTGCAAGACCCAAATAGTGACTTGAGCAAAAATTTAATTTCTTGATTCCGCCAATGGTTAAGTATGCACCTTGACCTGATTCAATTAGCTTAGGTGTAGCACCGGATTTTACTACCTCTTCCAGTTCTTTATAAAAAACATCCATGGTTAATAAATAATATTAATTTTCCTAAAAGTTTCTTGTCGTGGCTTAGAAGAGACGAGGAGATGCTTTAGAGAAACACTTAATGCTTTTGTTTTTTTAAGAACTGCAAGCATCAGATCATTCACCATAACTTTAATTAATTGCTTCTATAGTGTAAATTATTTTTCCAGCTGGAGCTTCTACCTCTACCTTGTCTCCTACTTTTTTACCCAATAACGCTTTTCCTAGAGGAGACTCATGTGAAATTTTACTTTCCTTAGGATCTGCTTCCCATTCTCCAACAACAGTAAATGTTTCTTTACCTGACTTTGTATTTACTTTCACGGTAGATCCTAATTTTATAGTACTTGAGTGATTATTGCTAATAATTACAACTTGTTTTAAAAGTTCTTCTAACTCCTCAATTCTTCCATCTATAAAGGAAAGCTCTTCACGCGCTACAGTGTACTCAGCATTTTCTGATAGATCTCCCATGTTTCTCGCCTGGGAAACTCTACTTAAGACTTCTGGTCTTTTAACTTTCGTGAGCTCTTCGTATTCACTTCTTAACTCTTCAAGCCCTTCTTTTGTAAGATAAATTTTTTTACTATCCATAATAAAAACCCCTCCAAAAAACCATCGGGGGGAGTAAGTTCTGGAAGATGATAAATCAAATTAAAACCTTTGTCAATGTCCTAGAGTTCTGAAGGATATAGGAAATTATTTTTCAATAGTTGGTTTGGGGCTAAAACCTGAAAGCACCTCCAGGTACCCTTCAATTAAATTATCAGAGGATGAATCAGGATTTAAGTTATCCAAGATACCGTTAATTAAATCCCTGAGTATTGCATTTGATTTTTCATTCAATCCATTATCAAAAGTGCCATCTACAAAAGGCGATGAATCTGCAGTTAATGATTGGTCTGCAAAAACAAAGCTTTCAGTATTTTTAAGATCCACCATAACCCCCTTATGTCCCGGGGGCTGACCTAATCCTCTTTTCTTTAACTGCTCTTGATAAATCTTCCTCTGGGTATCTTCTTCTGCTAAAAACTGAATAAACTTAAGTGCTTCCTTCTGATTTTTACTTTGCACTGAAACTCCATCTGCCCAATAACTTGCAATATTCTTTCTGCTATCAGTTAAAAGCTGTGGAACTGGATAAATTTTAAATTCTGCATTTGGATTCTTTGCCTTAATTTCAAAATAGTCCCAGTAATACCCAAAATACATTGCAAGCTTGCCTTGAGAGAATGCACTAAGAGATGGATCAAGTGTCGTATTCCAAACAGAATTCTCTGTCAGTGTAAAGGTTGTATAAAATTCCAATGCATCTGATATTTCTTCAGAAAATTCCGAGATATTATCAAAGTCTACTCCATTTTGAGCAAAGAGAAGTGAAATTACATCTGGAGCATGATTTACATTATCGTACGTTCCAATAGCCGCCCCTCCTACGGTAATTCTTCCCGACTCATCTCTTTTTGTAAGTTTTTCTGATACATCAATAAAATCCTGCCAGGTTGCTGGTGGAGTCACAATCGCTTCAGAGAATAACGAAGTATTAACATAAAGAGCTAAAGTGTCAGTTTCCGCGGGAATTCCATAAATCGCTCCATTTCTTATAAGATCTTTTTGGGCGACATTATAAAAACTTTCATTAAATTTATTTCTGTCAATTGTCTCTTGAGGGAACGGAAGAAGATCGTTTTTTAGCATGGGAAACCAAGTATTGTGATACTTAAAAACATCAGGACCATTACCGGTGCTAATTCTTGTCGTAAGTTTTTCTCTATAATCTTTGGGGTCTTGCTTGGAATACTCTATATTTATATTTGGATTTTTACTTTCAAATTCTTTGATAATTGGCTCCAAAACCGACGCATCTTCTTTAATTCCCCAATAATTTAGAGTTACATTTTTTTCTTTAGAATTTAATCTCGGTAAAAATAAAGAAATGATGACAAATATTATTGTTAGTAGAACAAATAAAAATATACCAATTTTTATTAATCGTTTTGGGTGAAATCCTGAAGGCTTATCCTCGTTTTTTTCTTTACCCGGATTTGTATAGGAAACTTGAGGTTGCGCTGTCGGCTGGGCGTTATTTTGGGAAGCAGGAATCCCTTCCTGAAAAATCGTTCCTTCTGGCATACATATATAGTATAATATCAGGACTCTTCACACAATGAAATCTTCTTTAAAAAAGATAAAAAAAATAGAAAAAAAACACATCAAAAGAGCTGGTAGAATAACCTTTTGGTTTTCTGCTGGAGCTGTAATTGCTCTTTTTTTAATATCAAGTTTTTCATACATAGCATTCCAGCAATACTACAAAGATAAAATATATCCAGGAATTAAAATCGATGGAATAGATTTCAGCAATAAAAAAGAGACGGATGTAAAAAATTATTTTCTTCAGAAAAATAACGAAGTATCTGACGCAGCATTTGTATTTATTTATCAGGATAAATCCGCTACGGTATCAGCAGGGGAAATTGAATTTGGATATGATGAAAATCTTTTAACCGCACAAGCACTTAGTATTGGGAGATCCAAAGACCCAATTACAAATTTAAGTCTGATTTTTCAGTCCTACACAATGGGGATTAATCTATCTTCGTCATATAAATTTTCAGAGGATAAATTATATAAAAAATTAGATCCCCTTATTCAGGAAATAAATGAAAAACCAACAGAAGCTGTTTTTAATTTTGAGAATGGAAGAGTCACGGAATTTAAAGCTTCCAGTGATGGACAGGAAGTGAATAAAGAAGAATTAAATAAACAAATAATTTCAAAAGCTAAAATGATTTCAAATTATTCTGCTCAAAAAATAGCTACAATTCCTATTCCCGTAAAAATATTAAAACCAAATCTTACAACAGATAAGGTTAACGAAATGGGAATAAGAGAACTTATCGGAACTGGAACTTCTACTTTTAAAGGGTCTATCGAGAATAGAATTTATAATATAAATCTAGCAGCGTCCAGACTTAATGGAGTGTTAATTCCACCAGGTGAGATTTTTTCTTTTAATAACACGATTGGGGATGTTTCATCTCTTACTGGATACAAACAAGCTTATGTTATCCAAAATGGCAGAACTGTCCTTGGAGATGGAGGAGGAGTCTGTCAGGTTTCAACTACATTCTTTAGAGCTCTTTTAAATGCAGGCGTACCAATAACAGAAAGAAACCAACACGCATATAGAGTAAGTTACTATGAGCAGGATTCAGCTCCTGGAATTGATGCGGCGATTTATACTCCAAATATTGACCTAAAGTTTAAGAATGATACCGGACACCACATTCTTGTTCAGACAGTAATTGATAACTCTGAGCAAAGACTAACATTTATGCTTTATGGAACAAACGATGGAAGAATTTCAGAAATATCAACACCAATAATTCTTTCTGGGTCTCCTGCTCCAGAACCCAAGTATGAAGATGATCCAAATCTTCCGAAAGGAACTGTCAAGCAAGTTGACTTTGCCGCAGCAGGTGCAAAAACTACCTTTACAAGAACCGTAACGAGAAATGGAAAAGTAATTTCAAATGACACATTTAACTCTAATTACAGACCTTGGCAAGCAGTATATCTAAGGGGAACTAAAGAATAATGGCAGGAAAAATTATAGAACTGAGTGATATTTCTGAAACTGTCCTCAAACTAAAAGCTGAAAACAAAAAAATTGTTTTGGTTGGTGGATGCTTTGATATTATTCACCCGGGACATATCTTATTCCTTGAAGCTGCAAAAAAAGAAGGAGACGTTTTAATTTTACTTTTAGAAAGCGATAAGAATATAAAAAAAAGAAAAGGCGAAGGACGCCCCGTAAATTCTATAAAAAATAGACAGATAGTAGTTTCTTCAATTGGTGATGTAGACTATATAATTCCACTTGTAGGCGTGACAACTGACGATGAATATGATAGAATTATGATTCAAATTAAGCCTGAAGTTATAGCTATAACAGAAGGAGATTCGCAAACGGAAAAAAGAAAAAAACAATGTGAATCAATTGGAGCAGAGCTTAAAGTAGTTATTAAAAAAATTGATAATAAATCAACTACTGCTCTGATAAATAAAATAAGGGATTAAAATAGATATGTTTAGATTTATTAAAGAAAATTTAAGACTTTTAGTAGGGGCCGCAGTTGTCCTTTTCATAGGACTCTTAATCATAACCTTTGTTATGAGTAAACAAGCTACCCAGGTAACAGTTAACGACAAAACATTTAATGTAAAAATTGCAGATACTGAAAAAGAAAAACAAATTGGTCTTTCTAACACAGAAAAACTTTCAGAAAATCAGGGTATGCTTTTTGTTTTTGACAAACCGGATTTTTATTCATTCTGGATGAAAAATATGGACTATTCGATTGATATTATTTATATAAACGGAGATAAGGTTACAACTGTTATTGAAAATGCAAAACCTGGAACAAGCGAAGCAAATCTTGAAATATATCAACCGGACTCAGCTTCTGACAAAGTACTGGAAATCAATGCAGGACTCGCAAAGAAATATAATATTAAAAAAGGTTCTGTTGTTAAAACCAGCTCCCTCTAAACTATGCTCATCTTAGGCATCGAAACCAGCTGCGACGAAACAAGTGCAGCCATAATTAAAGCCACAAAAAATTCTAAAAAAGTTACCCTTCTCTCAAATATTATTTCCTCCTCTCTTCCAATGCACTCAGTTACAGGCGGCATAATTCCAGAAACTGCAGCAAGAGAACAGGTAAAATATATTATTCCTGTTATTAAAAAGGCACTTAATGACGCAAATGTAGAAATAAAAGATATTGATAAAATTGCAGTAACCTATGGACCAGGGCTTATCGGATCACTTTTAATAGGAGTTGAAACAGTAAAAACCATTTCTTTTGTATACGATATTCCATTAATTCCAGTAAATCATTTAATTGGTCACATCTATGCAAATTTCATAGAGCAAGAACTAGACCTTAAACGCTATACGCTAAACACTGATATCAAATTTCCTGCTCTTTCTTTAATCGTATCTGGTGGACACACGGATCTAGTTTTAATAAGAAAACATGGAGATATAAAATGGCTTGGAGGAACTAGAGATGACGCAGCTGGAGAATGTTTTGATAAATGCGCTCGTCTCTTAGGATTTCCTTATCCTGGGGGCCCAAAAATTGCAGAACTTGCAAAAAAGGGTAACCCAAAAGCATTTTCTTTTCCAAGACCTATGATTGGAAGCCGTGATCATGAGTTTTCTTTTTCAGGACTTAAAGCTGCATTTTTAAGAGAGACGGAGTTGCATTTTTCTATTCTTAGAACAAGTAGTAATCAAATAAGCTGGGAACAAATTACTAAAGATAAAACATTTAGGAAAACTGACGAACAAACATTGAATGATTTATGTGCATCTCTTCAGGAAGCTATTATTTCTGTTTTGGTATCTAAAACTATGAAAGCTGCTAAAAAATACAAAGTGAAGTCAATTTTAGTCGGAGGCGGAGTTGCTGCTAACGAAACTCTTCGCAAAGAGTTAGAAGCTAGTAGTCAAAAGTTGGGGATAAAGTTTTTCGCGCCTGCGAAAAGCTTGTGTACTGATAACGGAGCTATGATAGCCTCATCTGCTTTTTTTACCGGCAAACAAATTTCATGGCAAAAAGTAAATGCAGACCCATCTCTTTACTTTTAGTGGTAAAATATCACCTATGTCCCAAGAACTGCTCATTATTTTAATCGCTATAGTTTTAGGCTTATCAATCCTTTATTTCCTCTTGTCAAGAAAAAATCAAAACCCCGGAACAAACGATAAAGCATTAGTCGAATGGCTTAAGAGCATGCAAGTGTCGATCGATGAAACAAATAAAACTCTTAATCAGTCTATGAGAAGTTCTTCTCTTGAAATGACTAAAACTCTTCAGGAAAATAATAAACAAATTAACGACAGATTAACAAAAGCCGCTGAAGTAATTAGAGATGTAAGTCGGGAAGTCGGGCAGATGTCAGAAATCGGAAGAAGCATGCGAGAACTTCAAGAATTCTTAAAGAGCCCTAAGCTTCGAGGAAACATAGGAGAGGAAGTTTTAAAAGATTTAATTTCCCAAACATTTCCTAAGAATAGTTTTAATCTCCAATATCAATTTAGAAGTGGCGAAAAAGTGGATGCTGCTATAAAAACTGATGCAGGAATTTTACCAATTGATTCAAAATTTCCTATGGAAAATTTCCAGAAAATGAGCAAAGCCGAAAACGCAACAGAAAAAGAATCTTATAAAAGGGAATTCATTAGAGATGTTAAAAAACATATCGAAACAATTTCTAAAAAATATATTTTACCTGAAGAAGGAACTATGGATTTTTGCTTAATGTATATTCCGAGTGAACCGGTTTATTATGAAATCGCAAATGATGCAAGTCTTTTAGATTATGCCAGAAGAATGCGAGTTTATGCTGTATCCCCTACCACTCTTTACGCCCATCTTCAAGTAATCCTACTTTCATTTGAAGGTAAAAAAATTGAATCAAAAAGCCGGGAAGTATTCGCAATGCTTAGAGCATTAAAAGTGGACTATGAAAAAGTAGACGAAAACTTAGGAGTTTTAGGACGACACATTGGAAATTCATCATCGCAATTTAATAACGTTATTTCTTCATTTCAAAAAATTGGTAAAAAACTTGAAACCACTAGACAGCTAGACTTTGAGGTCGAGAAAAAACTTGTAGATTAATATCCTGGAAAATTTTCTTTAAATATATTTTCTTCAGGAATCCCCATCTTAGTTACTAAATCAACCATCTTAAATTCAAATGATTCGGATCCTACTAAAAAATATTTTGCTTTTTTAAAATCTAAAGAATATTTTCTTATTAGTTTCTCATCAATATGTCCTCTTTCAAATCCTTCTATTTTTTTGTCTTTTGTTATCGTATAAACTATTTTTATATTTTTATTTCTTGCTTCAATCTCCTTCAATTCATTATAAAAAATGATATCTGAAAGTTTTTGAAAAGAAACAATTAATAATATTTTTGTTTTTTCTTTTTTTGATTCTGTAAATTTTATGATCGAATGCGCAGGTGTCATACCAACTCCCCCAGCTAAGAAAATCTGCTCTTTAGTACTTTTTGCATCAAAATCAAAATATCCAATTGGCCCAAAAGCTCTAATTTTTTTCCCAGTCTTTAAGGTATTTAATTTTAATTTAAATGAGCTTTTCACAATTCTAGTAGTTATAACTAAAAAGTCTTTATCAGTAGGACTAGATGAAATCGTAAAATATCTTGATGATCCTCTGTCATCTGGACTATCAATTTTTAAAAATATTTTTAGATATTGTCCCGGAAGAAAATTAAAATTCATTTTGTTTCTATCAAAATAAAACGAATATGTATCACGGGAAACTTTTTCTTTTTTTATATATGTTAATTCTAATTTTTGTGCTTTATTCATTCTAATTTACGTTGATTATAGCAGTAAGTTATGCTAGAGTTAATAACACTTCGAACGCTCAAATGGCAGATAAAAAACTCAACAAAGAACAAATAGAAGCAATAAAACACGGCAAAGGACCACTTCTAATAATAGCTGGAGCAGGTACAGGAAAAACAACAGTTGTAACAGAAAGAATTAAACATCTTATTACAAATGAAAAAATTTTACCCTCTTCAATTTTAGCTCTTACTTTTACTGAAAAAGCGGCTTATGAAATGCAGGAAAGAGTAGACAAACTTCTTCCCTATGGATACACAAATCTATGGATAAATACTTTTCATTCATTTTGTGACCGAATACTTAGAGATGAAGCACATCACATAGGACTTGACCCTAATTACAAGTTAATTTCAGAATCTGAAGCAATACTTCTCATGCAAAAAAATATTTTTAATTTAGGGCTTGAAATATTTCGTCCTCTGGGAAATCCTACAAAATTTCTTGACGGACTACTAAAACACTTTTCCCATCTTAAAGATGAAGACATATCGCCCAATGAATACATTCATTGGGCTCAAACTCAGAACTCAAAACTCAACACTCAAAAAAAGTCAGACGTTAGCATTCAGAAGTTAGATGTTGCGCAGTACGCTGAACTAGCAAATGCATATAAGAAATATGAAGAACTTAAAATCAAAGAATCCTCCATGGATTTTTCAGATCTTATTTCAAATTCCCTTATATTATTTAGAACTAGAAAAAATGTTTTAAAAAGATATCAAGATCAATTTAAATTTATAATGGTCGACGAATTTCAGGACACTAACTATGCACAAAACGAACTCGCAATTCTTCTCGCTGGAAATGATAAAAATATTACTGTTGTTGCAGATGACGATCAATCCATTTATAGATTTAGAGGAGCAGCTGTATCAAATGTTTTACAATTTAAAAAAAGCTTTCCAGATGCCCAGTTAATAACCCTTATAAAAAACTACAGATCAACTCAAACAATTTTAGACGCAAGTTATGGCTTGATTCAAAATAATAATCCAAACAGACTTGAGATAGTGGAAAGCATAAATAAAAAATTAGTCTCTCAGTCTGGTGCAAAGGATCAAAAAATAGAACTTATCTATGAACAGAGGTCGGAAGACGAAGCAGATGAAATTGCAAAAAAAATTACAGAACTCACTAAGAAATACGAGTATAAAGATATAGCGATTTTGGTTAGAGCAAATAATCATGCCCAGCTTATTACAGCTGCTCTGGGGAGACATAAAATTCCTTATCAATTTCTTGGACCTGGTTATTTATTTCAGCAAGAAGAAATAAAAGATTTAATAGCTTACTTAATTTTCTTAACAAATCTTTCGGATTCCATTTCTTTGTTTAGAGTTTTATCAATGGATATTTTCCAAATTCCTTATGTCGAGCTAAATTACTTATTAAATTTTGCAAAAAAGAAAAATTTAACACTCTTTGAAACACTAGAAATTCTTGATCAAAGTTTTCTGAAAGAAGATACGAAAGTAAAATTAGCAAACTTTAGAAAAATGGCTATCGAACATTTGGAAAAAAGTAAAAAAGAACAAGCAGGTCAAATTCTCTACGACTTTTTAATTGATTCAGGACTATATAAAACTCTTAATGAAACAGATTCTGTAAAAGATGAAAGAAAAGTTCAAAACATTGCCAAGTTTTTTGATAGAATTAAAAATTTTGAAACAGAAAGAGCGGACGCAAATATTTTTACATTAACTGAATGGCTGAATCTCATGCTTCAAATTGGCGATAGCCCTACTGCTGCTGATATAGATATCAGAGATAGGAATGCTGTAAGCATCTTAACTGTTCATTCTTCTAAAGGACTTGAGTTTGATGTGGTTTTTTTAGTAAATTTAGTATCAGATAGATTTCCAAGCAGAGAAAGGTCTGAAAAAATCCCTCTTCCTCCTGAGCTCATAAAAGAAAAGCTGGCAACTGAAACTGATTTTCATCTTGAAGAAGAAAGAAGACTTTTCTATGTGGGAATGACCAGGGCAAGAGAAAGATTAATTTTTACTGCTGCAGATTTTTATGGAACTGGAAAAAGAGCTAAGAAAATCTCTCCCTTTATCTTTGAGGCATTACCTGAAATTGAAAAAAATGGAGAAACAAAGAAGAACGTTAAACAATTATCATTAACAGAAGTTCTTTCTTCATATGAAGAAAATGAAGAAGTGGTAGAACCAAAACAGAACTTTAAAGTAAGCTACATTACTTTTTCAAATCTTCAGATGTTTGATATTTGTCCTCTTCATTATAAAGCTAGAGTTATTTTTAATATCCCAACACCAGCTACCTCAGCACAGAGCTTTGGAATAACAATTCACAAAACTCTTCAAAACTTTTATAAAATTGTTCAAGAGACAAATAAATTTCCAAAAGAAGATGAGCTTCAAAAAATTCTCAAAGAAGAGTGGGACAGTGAGGGATATGTAAATAAAAAACATGAAGAGGAAAGGTTTATACAGGCGAAAAAGAATTTAAGCGATTTTTATAATATAGAGATAAAGGATTCAGTAATTCCATTAAGACTTGAGTACCCTTTTTAATTTACTTTAAAAAACGGATTTAAGGTTTTTGGAAAAATCGACAGAATTGATCCAAAAAGAAAAGGCCTTCCTGCAGGCAAGCAGGGAAT
>CAYIUZ010000003.1:0-13186 GCA_964366705.1 uncultured Gammaproteobacteria bacterium
AACTGTTGTAGAGGGTGGAAAGACAGATTTGGATTATTTTCCACTTTCAATTGAATACCAAGAGCGTCTTTATGCTGGAGGAAAAATTAAAGGCTCACGATGGGTAAAAAGAGGCGGAAGACCAAGCGACGAATCAATTCTTGCAGGACGTCTTATTGATCGTTCCGTACGCCCTCTTTTCCCAAAAGCATTTAAAAATGAAGTTCAAGTCATTGTTACCGTTCTATCAGTAGATGGAGAAAATGATGCTGATATAGTAGCTTTAAATGCAGTTTCTGCTGCAATAGCTATCTCAAGAATTCCATGGAATGGACCTATTGGAGCTGTAAGAATAGGATGCGTTAAGGAAAATATAGAGGGTGGGTCCTCAGCTTGTATTATTAATCCAGGTCAAGAGCAGCAGTTTTCAGATTTAGACCTAGTAGTTTCCCAATCAAAAGATAAGACTGTAATGATTGAGGCTGGAGCTAATCAGATTTCCGAAGATACACTTTTTGAGGCAATTGAAAAAGCACATTCAGAAACACAGGCAGTTATTAAAGGAATTGAGGAGCTGGTTAAAAAGGCTGGACAAGATAAATTAGAAACCCCATCGGAAGGTGATCTTAATGAAGTCGTAGCTCTTATTGATAAGTCATATAAAGAAGATGTGCAAAGCCTTATTGATACAAGAGTAAATAAAGAAGGCGGCGGAAATGAAACGGGAGCATTGATTGATAAGATTTTTGAAGACATGAAGGTTAAAGACGGCGCATCTGAGATCGATAAAAAAACTATTGCTGCAGCTATAGAAAAAGTAATGTTTAAATTAATCCGATCAAACGTTCTTACAAAAGGAAAAAGAGCAGATGGTAGAAAAATGGATGAAATTAGACAGCTTAAGGCAAAAGTTGGACTTCTACCAAGGACTCATGGATCAGCACTTTTCCAAAGAGGCATAACTCAAGCTCTTTCAATTGCTACCCTAGGAAGTCCTAGAATGGGTCAATTAATTGAATCAGCTGAAGGAGAAGAAGAAAAGAGATACATACATCATTATTCAGGTCTTCCATATTCATTTGGTCAGACAGGAAGAGTTGGAACACCAAGTAGACGTGAAATTGGTCATGGAGCACTCGCAGAAAGAGCTCTTGAAGCAGTTATTCCTTCACAAGCTGATTTTCCATACACGATTCAGGTTGTGTCTGAAGTTCTATCACAAAATGGATCAAGTTCAATGGCCTCAACATGCGGATCAACTCTAGCACTTATGGATGCAGGAGTACCAATTAAAAAACCAGTTGCTGGAATCTCAATAGGAATGATGTCAGATGGAGATAAATACGAACTATTAACAGATATCATCGGTCTTGAGGATTTTTCCGGAGATATGGATTTTAAAGTAGCGGGAACTGACTCAGGGGTTACTGCAATTCAGCTTGATGTTAAGATTCCAGGATTAACTGATGAACAAATTAAGGCTATTTTAGATAGAGCAAAGACTGCAAGACTTGAAATTCTTAAAGTTATCGAGTCTGTTCTTCCAGAGCCTAGGAAAAATCTTTCTGAATTCGCTCCAAAAATTGAAACAGTTAAAATTCCAGTCGATAAGATTGGCGAATTAATTGGTCCTGGCGGAAAGAACATAAAGCATATTATTGCTACAACTGGTGCACAAGTTGACGTAGAAGATGATGGAACAGTTACGATTTCAGGAGTAGATCAAGCCGCAGTTAAAGCAGGAACTGATTGGATAAAAAATATGATGAGAGAAGTGACAGTTGGAGAAGTATTTGAAAATTCTGAAGTTAAGAGAATGCTTCCATTTGGAGCTTTTGTAGAATTTTTACCAGGAAAAGAAGGAATGGTTCATGTTAGTCAAATGGCCGCAGAATATGTAAAAAATCCAGCAGATGTAGTTAATATTGGCGATAAGGTTAAAGTTAGAGTAATGGAGATCGATGAGCAAGGAAGAATAAACTTATCTATGAAATTCGGAGTAGACGCTGATAAGCCATCAAGCGGTGGTGGAGATCGCGGAGGTTTTGAAGACAAGGGTCCAAGAAGAGACGGCGGCGGATTTAGGGGAGGCCCTAGAAATGATCGCGGACCACGAAGAGATTTTGCTCCACGTAATGATTTTGCTCCCAGAAATGAATTTGCGCCAAGAAATGATAGACCAGCTGCAAATTTTGAACAACAGGTGCCTAGCGCACCTTTAAAGGGACCTCGTCATGATGATCCTGAAGCAGGACCAGCAGCACATCCGCTAGCAATGCAATTTAGGAGAGAACGAGAAGAGAATTTTAGAAAAAATAATCCAAGAACAGGTGGAGCACGACGTCCTTATAAAAAAACCCACTACTAAACTAGCTACTAGTGACTAGATATTAGTTACTAGTTTGATTTTAGCAATTAGCTTCTAGCAACTAGCGTTTAGTTTATAATTATTTTATGGAATCTTCTATTATTGTTCGTGTAAAGAACGAAAAAGATAATCTTAATAAATTGTTTAAAATTTTAAAAGATCAAACTTATCAAGACTTTGAACTGGTAATTGTTAATAATAATTCGACTGATGGATCTGAAAAAATAGTTTTTGATCACTTTCCAGGAGATCGTGTTAAGGTTGTTTTGATTAAGAATTTCGCTTATTCAAGAGCCTGTAATTTAGGAGCTTCAAGCGCAAAAGGTAAATATCTGGTTTATTTATCAGCGCATTCGTTTCCAGTTTCTAGAACTTGGCTTATGGATGGTTTAAGTAATTTTAAGAGTGATAAGGTGGCTGGTGTGTTTGCATTTCCAGTTGCTGGAAAAGAATCCACATTCTTTGAAAAAGTAATTGGTTTTCCTAATAAGTATAAAAGGGGAGGGCATTTAGGAAATACAAATTCTATTATTAGACGTGATTTGTGGGAAAAACATAAATTTGATGAAAGTTTGATAGTCTCAGAAGATCTCGAATGGTCGATGTATTTTAAACGCAAAGGATATGAAATAATTAATGATCCTAGGTTTAGAGTAAATCATTCGCACCATTTAGGTCTTCTCGGAATTATCAAACAGCATTTCAGGTGGCATGAATCAAATAAGATTATATATCGTAGGTATAAGTCTAATAACTAGTATCTATTTACTATTTACTGATATTATTAATTTATGGATAATTCTGCCCAGGGTTACGATACCCAACTTCAAATTTTAGAAAAAAAGATTATTTCTTCAAATCTTCCTCCAGAGCTTTTAGAAAAAGCTAAAGGAATGATTGAAATTTTAAAAATTTCTCTCCGGCAGGCTGGAAATTATTCTAATTTGGAAAGTGTTTCGAATTATTTAAATGTAATTTCTCAGATCCCATTTGCTGCAGAAACAAAAGATAATTTAGATTTGGGTTATGCAAAACAAGTTTTAGATAAAAATCACTATGGTTTGAATGGAGTAAAAGATACAATTCTCGAATATTTAGCATCTCTTATTTTAAATCTTAAAAGCGGTCAGAAAGCTAACAGAGCGCCAATTATTTGCTTAGTTGGACTCGTAGGAACTGGAAAAACTACACTTGCTTATTCTATCGCGCAAAGTATGGGAAGAAATTTTGAAAGGATTCCGCTTGGCGGAATGGGAGACGCTAGAGATTTAAGAGGCCAATCTCGTCTTTATTCAGATGCAGAGCCCGGACAAATTATAAAAAAAATGATTCATTCAAAATCAAAAAACAGCGTAATACTTCTAGATGAATTAGATCGTGTAACTGAGGATGCGAGAGCGGATATTATGGGAGTTTTAGTTGAGCTTCTTGATCCAGAGCAAAATCATGCTTTCACTGATCATTATGTAGATTACCCAATTGATCTATCAGAAGTTTTATTTATAGCAACAGTAAATAATACTACGAATATCGCAACTGCAGTATTAGATCGCTTGGAATTAGTTCAGATGCCTTCATATTCTGATCAGGAAAAATTTATGATTGGCAAGAATTATCTTTTCCCAAAAATTTCTCAGCAATCAGGACTTCCTCCTAATTTGTTAAAAATTGCGGATGATGTCTGGCCAATAATAGTTAGACCATTAGGATATGATTCTGGAATTAGAACTCTAGAGCGAACAATTGAAGGAATTTGCAGAAAGGTCGCTAGATTAATAGTTGAGGGTAAGGTTGGAAAAAATGCTATAATTACATTGAATTCGCAAAATATTACGCAATTTTTGCCCCACTAAGGAAATTTAACGGGGTGAACCCCACTAAAATTAGATATGAATAACACATTAAAATATTTACCTCTAGGAGGAGTTACAGGAGTCACAAAGAACATGCATCTTTATGAATATAACGATCAGGTTCTAATTGTGGACTGTGGACTTGGTTTTGCCGATGAAACAATGATTGGCGTGGATCTCATGCTTCCGGACATTTCTTATTTTCAAAAAAATCCAAATAAAAAAATCGTAGGAATTGCTATAACTCACGGACATGAAGATCACTTGGGTGGACTTCCTTATATTCTGCCTCAGCTTCCAGGTAAATTTGAAATTTTTGCAACTCCTCTTACAGCTGCATTTGCCAATGAAAAATTAAAAGAATACGAGGTTCCTAATAGAGTAAACTCTGTTAATTTTGATAAGGATATTGTGCTTGGTCCGTTTCTTTTGTCTTTTATCAGGGTAACTCATTCAGTGCCAGATACGTCAAATATTTTCATAAAAACTCCCGTCGGAAATATTTACCATGGATCTGATTTTAAGTTTGATATGACTCCGTATGATGGAAAGAAAACCGACTTTGCAAAGATCGTTAGAAAGAGTGACGAGGGAATAATGTGTCTAATGTCAGATTCGTTAGGATCAGAGCGGGATGGTTTTACAGCTTCAGAGCTTCCTATTGGTGGACGAATTTATGAAGAGATGAAAGCAACAACTGGTAAATTTATAGTTACCACTTATTCCTCAAACTTATCCCGTCTTAATCAGGTACTCGATGCAGCAAAAGCTCTTAATAGAAGAGTTTGTTTTGTGGGTAGATCTCTTCTTAAAGCTAAAGATGTAGGTGTGAATTTAGGCATTATTAAGATTGATAGGAATATGGAAATCGATCTTAAGGAAATTCGTAATTATAACGATAAGCAAGTTGTTCTCATCGTTGCAGGAAGTCAGGGCCAAGAGGGTTCAGCTCTTTCTAGGATAGCAAATGGAGATCATAGAGATATTTCAATAAATAAAAATGATTGTATAGTTTTCTCCTCAGATCCAATTCCAGGAAACGAGATTGCTATAAACGCATTAATTGACGATATAGCGAAAGCAGGTGCGAGAGTTCTTTATTCAGATGTTTATCAAGGTTTTCATGTGTCAGGGCATGGACCTAGGGGAGATTTGTCTCTTATGATGGCTTTAACCCGTCCAAGAAACGTACTGCCAATTGGAGGTACATATAAACACATGATTGCTTATAAGGATTTGGCTATTAAAAATGGATTCAACAGTAAAAATGTTTTACTTCCTGAAGACGGACAGGAAGTTTTATTTACGAACTCTGATGTAAAATTGGGCAAAAAAATAGCGCTCCAAAATGTATATGTTGATCAGGTTTCGGGTGAAGCAGTTGATACATTTGTTTTAAGAGATCGTGAAAAAATTGCAAAAGAAGGAGTAGTTATAGTTTTGGCAGAAATTGACACATATGGAGCGTTTGTGGATAAGCCAAATATAATTGTCCGCGGATTTTCCGGAGCTGAGGTTCCTGAAATAGTAAATGGACTGGCAGCTGAAATAAAAAGTAATATTAAGCCTAAGAATTCGAAAGTTAATGATTGGGTATACATCAGAAAATCAATTGGAAATATAGCAGAGCGCTATCTTGGCAAGAAAATGAAACGCCACCCCCTCGTTCTCCCGGTTGTTATAGAAGTGTAAGTCCACTATAATCCCTCTTTATGGAAAGACGTGTTGGACAGGGTGAGCCACAGTTAGATCCTTCATTTGCAAATAGATTTTTAGCCGATGCAAGAAAATTGGATAGAAGATTTGGAATTTCAGATGCAGTTGGCTTGGTGGGAGTAGATCAACAAACACTCGTAATGTATTTAGGGCTCAGGCAATTAAGAGAAGAAGCATTTTTAGCAAATAATCTTGGTTTCCATGGCTTACGAGGAGTGATAAATCCCACTATTTATTATGTTCGCAGGTTGCAGGGAACTAGAAACCCATATCAAGCAGCGAGGAATAGCTATGAAGCTAATTATCGAAAGCATATCGAAGATAAGTATATAGACGATGAAAGGCAAAGAGTTTATCCAATTCAAAGTAGTGTAAATGATTTAATTTTAAGATTTAGTGTAAGACATGAAATGAGAGCTGCGCGAGGAGGAATCGCTTTTGATATGTGGGTTCCGCGAAGAGAAGTGGTAGAAGAATGGGGAAATAATTGGAGAGAAAGACTTGCTACTCAAACACCACAGGGATTGTAACTTTATCTACTTGAGTTCCATCTTTTGCGCTGTATTGAAAAACCTCTAATGTTCCTGTTTCAGTATTAGACCTGAAGCTAATCATTTTCTCAAAAGGACCAAATTGTCCCGCATCTGGTGCATTTGCTAAGGTAAAAGTTTCTATTAAAACAGCGCCCTCTGAATCATAAAGTCTAATTACTACGTTACTTTCAAAAGTTCTGGCATTTCCTTTTACTACGAATTCGGATTTTACTTTGTCTCCTGATCTTGGAGATAAGACCTCTATGTTTCGGGAGGAGGAAGGAGCCATGGAGACTTCCTGTACAGGATTATTTCCAGGTATAATTGTAGGGTAAGGTGTAACGGAGGCAAAAGGGTTGTTAAAACCTTTTCCGAAGTATCTATCTGCTATAAATAGCAAGGAAAATAAAGCCAAAATAAGAACTGAGAGTAAAAGAATGTGTTCTTTTCTCAAGATCTAAATATATTAGCGGTTTTAAAGAGGCAAGTCAAACGATATCAGCAGCTAAATTGTTTCATGCAGGCTGTTTTTGCGTCTACTGTTAAAGAGTTACAGATAGAACATTCTGATGTGGATCCTGTCGTTCCGGTAGGAGTTTTTGATGCTCCTTGTATTACGTTTTTCATCAAAGCTCCGATGTCCTGGAATTTAATATTTGCTGGAAGGCTAAACATAGTAGAGTCTACTGTCCAATCCTTGCATTTGTAGTCAGCCTTCAAATTAGGATCAAAGTATTTTTTAGAATCTTCATTTGAAGCATATTCTTCAATTGAAAGAGTCATCTTCAAACCTGTGTTGTTTGGAAAATCAGAACCCCAAATATAATTATCATCACCATTTCTAATAACATAAATAGTAGATGACTTTCCATTCGTAGCGCTTGTTACATTAGTTCTCATTTGATCACCAGCGATGTATGCTGTACCGTTAGTACTGTTTCCGCTTTCATCAGCATAGATAAAAGTACACTGCTGGGTTTTTCCTGACTTAAGAATTGAGGTTAAATCACTTTCTAGAGAGGATTCTTCGTTTGTTTCTTGGGTGGCTGTAGTAGTATTTGGTTGAGTTTCTTTATTCTTCTGAGTAAAAAAATAAACTCCAACTGCGCCAACGAGTATTATCACTGCTGCAACTATTCCTATGATTGCTTGTTTGTTTTGCACATGGGTATTGTATGTTTGAAGAGTAAAAAAGTCAAGAATATTGCAAATATATTTTTAAACGTTAGAATTATATAGTTATGGATTTGTCAAACAAAAACATTCTAATTACTGGAT
This sequence comes from uncultured Gammaproteobacteria bacterium, assembly GCA_964366705.1. Lineage (GTDB taxonomy): Bacteria > Patescibacteriota > Microgenomatia > Levybacterales > UBA12049 > 2-01-FULL-39-10-A. The sequence continues at coordinate 7,728 of CAYIUZ010000003.1, forward strand.
CGAGCAAAGGAATTGGCGAGGCCATAGCGTACGCATTTGCAAAAGAAAAATGCAGAGTAGTTATTACTTACAATAGTGATGTTAAAGGCGCACAAAAAGTGGCACATAAATGTAGAGATTTAGGTGCTGATGACGTTTTAATTTTAAAATTAGATACTAGAGATGATGAGAATATTAAAAAAGCAGTTGAAGAGGTGGTTGAAAAATTTGGTCATATAGATATTCTTATAAATAACGCAGGAGTGATAGGTTGGGAGAAATTTGAAAACGAATCATTCGATGAGATAGAGGGACAAATCGGGACCAACCTCTCGGGAATGATTAAAATGACTTCAGCAGCATTTCCGCAAATAAAAGAGGGAATAATAAATATTGCTTCACGCGCCGGACACCTTCCCTACCCTGGCCGTGCCGTATATTGTGCGACGAAGTTTGGAGTCATCGGTTTTACAAAAAGTCTTGCGCTTGAATATCCAGATCTTCGAATTTTCTCAGTAAGTCCTGGTGCAGTTAAAACTGAAATGTGGAATTTTGATTCAGGTGTAGATCCCGCAAGAATAGCAGATATGATTGTAAAAGGTTGGAAAGGTGAAATACCACTTAAAGATGGAGATCTTAATCTTTGGGAGATAATTAAATAGTTATTTTGATTCTAGGGTTTTCCAAAGAATACGACTAGCTATTGTGCGATGCGGAGACCACTTTCCGGATATTTCTAAAAGTTTTTCTTTATTTGGTTTTTCTTCAAGTTTATAAATTTTTATAATTGCGTTTTGTAGTCCTAAGTCTCCTGTGGAAAAAACATCAGTACGTCCTAGCGTAAACATTAAAAACATTTCTGCAGTCCACTGCCCCACTCCTTTTAGTTTTACTAACTCCCCTATTACCTCCTCATCTGTTAGAGATTCAAAAGATTTTAGATCTAATTTATTATTTATAATTTCTTGAGCTATTCCTTTTATGTATTTTATTTTACTAAAAGAAATTCCTGCCGTTCTTATTTTTTGATCAGGAATTTTTAATAATTCCTGAGGATTGATCAGCTCTTCTTTGAAGAGTTTTTTGAATCTTCCGAAAATAGTGGCTGCAGCTTTTCCGGATAATTGCTGAGAAATTATTGAATCTACCAAGTCTACAAAATAGCTCGCCTCGCTGAAGCTTTGGCGAAGCGGGTCTTCAGGTTTTGGATGATCTTCGAGTTTGACTTTAAGTGCAATTTTGTAAAGAATGGGATCTATCTTCTTAAAATGTTCCAGTGCTTCTTCCATTAACGTAATTTTCAATTATTAATTCTCAATTTTCATTGAATTTTCATTTATTTAATGTTAGAAATTAAAACATTTAGAATTGATTAAAAATTTTAAATTTCGAATTTAAAGTTGAATTAAATTATCTGTCAATTAATTTATAACCTCTTGTTTTAATTGTAACAATTTCATAATTTTTATCATGATCTTTTAGTTTGTTTCTAACACGGGCCACGAGTCTATCAATCGCCCAGTCTGTAACTCCTAGCGCTTCTGCTTCTGGCCAAACAGCTTCTATTATTTGCTCTCTTTCGCAAATTTCATTTTTGTTTTCTTCAAGAAATTTAAGAAGTAAATTTTCTTTTTTTGAAAAATCATTATTATTTTTTTCCTTTATTTTTTCCAGAGCTTTTGATTTTATATATAAATCAAAAATCGGACTAAAAATTTTTAAAGTTTTTAAATCAACCTGCCTGCCGGCAGGCAGGAGAAAACCAGTATTTATTAGATACTCCCCTTCTTTAATTTCACTTTCCGTTAGTTTTTTTCCGGATTCAATTTTAAGAAGAATATCCTGTTCGATTGACGATAAACTTTCCCAGAGTTCTTCTGACTGAAGTGAAATTCTTTCGTCATTTTTTAGAAATTCAAAAAGGGCATCTTGTTTTATGCCCCCATTTTCTTTAAGAGAAATTAACGCAAATTGTAAATACTGGGTATGTCCATCAACAAGTTTTAATAGTTGATTAATTAATTCATCACTCAGTTTTAAATCATATTGCTTAATGCTCGATTCAAAAACTGTTTTTATATCAGATTTTTTATTTGGTTTTATATAAAGATTGTCAGAAAAAATTAAAAGAGATTGTTTGGTAAAAATAGTTGGCTCCAGATGATTAAGTGGTCTAGCACTTGTAAAAACATATGATAATCGGTCATGAGTGGCTTCGATTAGTCCCTGAAAATTTGCAAAAAAATCATGAGTGATAGAATCTTTCATTCGATCAAATCTTAAGAAAAATATTGTAGGAAGATATTCATTATCACAAAGAAGTACCAAGCTTTTTCTTAAATAATCGATAGTTAGAAATAGATCTTGTGACTGAATACTATCTAAGAAATATAATGCTATTTGTTTTTTTATTTCCTGTGAAAGGCTTGAATCCTCTATGGTATCTGCCAATCTTTTGAAAGTTAAAATCCAAAAAGGATAAATTTCTCTTTCTACTAGATCGTTTAAGTCGACTGGAATGATTATGTATTTTTTATTATCTAAATATTTTTTATTAATTCCTTCGTGGTTTAAAAAGAATCTTAAAAAGTTACTAATTCCAACTCTAAGCATTCCTGTTAAAACTACTGAGCGTCTATTTATAATGTGAGCTCCAAGTTTTTTGGCATCTTCTTCACGAAAATTAATAGGATAAGTTTTCTCAATTAAGTTAGGATTCATAGGAGACATTTTAATTGTTTGAAGCCTCATAAGCAAACAGATTTTTTGTCAGGAAAGTGTCAGGAAAAGATCGGAAAAAAATCAAGCCAGTATATTTGATCTAGTTTATTATGGTCCTATGATAGACGCATTACCAGAGATGCCAGTAGACGCTAAGGATTTTAGAGCACCTCAATCTAGATTGAGAAAACTTGGTACTTATGTTCCCGTAGGTGAAATTGGGCCAGATGGAAGTGTAAATAGAACTTTAAGATTTGTTCCGCATGAGCAATCATTAACAAGGCTTGCGCCAGAGCTTAGAATTGGAAGTGGAACTGGACAAGCTGGGCCTGGAATTGGAGAGCCTAGGCCAATCAGGCCGCAATCTTTCGTAGAACCTACACCTATATTTGTATCCCCAGGAGAAGTAAGGATTTAATTTATGCTACCAGAAACCAGCGCCGGGAGAGGCGCCATTTCTATTGGCCCAGTGGCTACAAGAAGACCTGATGGAACTATTCATGTTCGAATCGATAGACTAAGACCAACTCCTTACACAAACGGTCATGCCCCAGAAGTACCACCTGAATTTGTTGATCGAACGCCAAAGTTAAGTGTAGATACTGTAGTTCCCTTTTATCAAGTTGCAGCTGCAAGGGTAGCGGTTGGGGTTGACGCGGCAATTAGAGAAAGATACAGAAGGCGTCCAATTTCAGAAAGATTAAGAGAACAGTTTGAGGTTGATTTAGATGTAGCGGCAACGCCAGCACTTGAAGTAAATATTCACCGGGCACCATTTGTATCAAATGTTGTAAGAATTGAGCGAGCAAAAGAATTATGGAAGCATGGAAGACATCTCCCTAACATAGAAGGACCATATGGGTTTGGGAAATTATTAGATATTAGAGATAGGCATTTATTAGATACTGCAGGATTTTTAGCATTAGGAAGAGTCAATTTAGTATTGGATCCAATAGAAAGAACAAAGGAAGCTTCAAGAAATGCCTATGCATCAGAAGAAGGCAAAAGAGGAAAAGGATCTACTGTTCAAATTGCAGGAGCAGTAAATCAAGAGTTAGGAGAAATACCCACTGAAGAACAGGGTGCGTATTATGCTGAAGGAATCACAGTGAGCTCGCGAGTTGCTGAGTTTATCAGAAGACATGATGCTCAAGGCTTGCTAGATAAACCTACTAAAAATTTAGTAAAGCTTATATTAGAAGCACATAGATCAAATGATCCTAGAATAATTACAGCAGTTGTTTTAAGAAGAGAGAGAAATGCCAGGAAAATGGCTGAGTTAGAAGCGCTTGGAGTAAATGTTCAGGCGATTCCTGATGGTGATCTTACCCACATGCTTAATGTGGCGACATTACATGAATCAGAAAATCCTAAGATAGTAGTAGGAAGCGGCGGAAAAGAAGAGGGAGCAGCCGGAGCATTTGGTTTAAGGTCGCAGAACGCTTATGCTGAAAGAAAATATGTTGGTAAACAAGGTGAATTGGTTCCAGGTGTATCCAGGTTTCTAACTATAGATCAAGTTGCGCCAGGAAATCCTGATAGTTATTTTGTAGTATTTGCCTCAATTAATGGAGTTCCGGAATTAGGAATGGATAGAGTAGCAAGAGCATTAATTCAAAGGCCACACGACCCTGAACCAAGACCTGGTATGGGATCTGACTACAGAGCACAAGTAGGCACAGTTACAAGTAGAGATAGACATATAAGAAAAGATCTAATTCCTGTGACTAGAAATCGTTTGCACCACTAGCTACATCCCGTTATAATAGACTAATTATGGCCAGAAAAAGAGGGTCTTATGGTAAGCGTGGAAAATTCAAAATAAAGCTTAAGACTAAGACAGTCTATACTATTTTTGCTCTGGGTCAGATTGTCGCCGGACTTTTACTTCTTCTTTCATTTAGTAATTCTGGAGATACATTTATTTATATAAATACTTTTATCAGGCAGTATTTTGGGCCTTTTTCATTTTTCTTGGGGTTTGTTTTAATTTTATTTGGATTCTTATTTTTCAAAACTAAATTTGCTCTTTCACGTCCAAATGTAGCAATAGGATTTTTAATTCTTTATGGTTCAGCAGTTGTTCTTTTCAGGTCAGGCTATATAGGTCAGCTTATGTTTGCGAATATCTCAGACGTAATTACCCCCATAGGAACACTTTTAGTTTTTTTGGCAGGAATATTCATAGGACTTGTTGTTCTGTTTGACACATCAGTCGATGAGATTCTTAAAGGACTTGCTGCTTTTAGAAAGACCAGCGGAAAGATAATTCCCACATCATTTCTTAAAAAACAAAAAGATCCTCTTCTTAACAAGCAAATGACTATTAAAGATTCCAGCTTTAATAAAAATGGTCCAGCAATCGTTTCTAATTCCGTTAAGAAAGATGATGCGCTAATTACAGAAAAATTAGTTTCAAATACGCTCTCCTCAGGTCTTATCTGGGAATATCCGCCACTGGACCTTCTTGAAGACGGAGGGGGAGGCAAGGCTGATAGAGGGGACGTTAAAGCTACAGCTGCAAAGATAGAAGAGACTCTTCAGAGCTTTGGTATTATCGCAAAAGTTGTTGAAGTTAACTTGGGTCCAGCTGTTACTCAATATGCACTCGAAATCGCACTTGGAACAAAAGTAAGTAAGATTACTTCTCTCGCAAATGATTTAGCGCTTAACACGCAGGCTCCAACAGGACAAATTAGGATTGAAGCTCCGATTCCAGGAAGAAATTTAGTGGGAATTGAAATACCGAATAAATCCTT
>CAYIUZ010000004.1:0-12869 GCA_964366705.1 uncultured Gammaproteobacteria bacterium
ATTGACACATTGCGTCACATGCTATGCCATCATCATCCCCATTACGAGCACTGCATCCACAAGAATTTAATAAATACTGGGCTTCTGCGCAAGAATTTATCTGAGGACAAGTTTTAGAACAGTTACAGGAATAAGCTTCATTATTCTGAACTATCTGAACCTGGGGCTCGGTAATCGTCTGGACTTTTTTTGTAGGGGCTGGTGTATATAAAATCTTTTTAACTGTAGGCTTGGGTGTAAGAGTTGGTGTTGAAGTGGGAGCTTGGGTAGGAGTAATCGTATAGGTAGAAGTTGGAGTTTCGGTAACGACAATAGTAGGAACACTAGTAGTTTGTACTCCTTGTACGCTTTTTTCTACGAGAGGCTGAGCAACTTGGGTGGAGTTACTATTTGGAGCAGAAAAAACTGAAGAAACTAGGGCAGATAGCACTAAAAATACTATCATGATTGATTACTAATAATCGTAATAACTATATGAAGGAGATGAGTATGAATTATACCTTGAAGAATTATAACTATTTAAACCAGTGTAATAATCGGAATCGCTATATGCTGGGGTTCGCCAATTTGAGGAATAGGATCTTCCACTATAATAAGAGCTGTTATAGCCATATCCATTACTATACGATGGTGATTTATAGCTATAGTTATCATATGTGTATGCGTTAGCCCTAGATCGATAATACGGCTGAACATAAGTCCCATTGCTTTTGTAATAACCGTTTACATAAACAGCTTCCGCTTGAGCAAAATTTCCTGCTAAAAACGAGATGCTTAAGACTGCAAATAATAGAATCAATATTTTTTTCATAAAAAAACTGCCCTCTGGCAGTTAATTAATCGCATAATAAACTTGTAGATATTAATTGTCAAGAGACTGAAAATCTCTGCAGGTACAATTTTCACTATGGTATTTACGCCATAAAGTTTTAATTTCAGGAGTTTTCATTTTTCCTTTATATTTCTTAAGATACTCCGGCATTTTATTCGCAAGATGCCATTCGATATTTATTTTCCCCACAAGCGCATAATACTTCTTTGGAGGCTTTAGGGGAAGCTAGAGCTGTGTTGCTCTTTGTCTCTCTTGAATCATAAATCGTCTTATTTCCCTTGAAGGCCTTACCCCAGTTACGAAACTTGGTAAAACTAAATCAGAATTTACTTGCACCCTTAATACTCTTCCTTCTGGTGTCCTGTCAAATTCAACATCAAATTCATAGGGACCAACCACCAAATCAGATCGACCTATTGGTAGGCTTAATCTTGTAGTTGCCAAGTAATCTTCAGTAATTTTTGGCATGGAGATCACAGATCCATCTCTAACTGATGTGACCGTATATTCAGGTGGGGTAAAAATTTTAACTAAAGAAAATTCATACTTTCCACCAGATGATGTTCTAAATCCTCTGAAATCAGAAAACCTAAATGCGACTTCATTTCTGACTACCAAAGTCTGACTTTTAGAAAGCGTTGCTTTAACTTTTCTTCCCTGTTCTTCTTCAGTGGCTCTTGATATTCCCTGATCTGCTGTCATAAGTGGAAATTATACAATACTTTAGAAAAAATCGATACTGTTTGATATAATATGATCCTATGTCAATTGAAACTATGGTAGGTCAATATACAGGTGGATCAAATTTTGCTGAGCGCATAACTAGACGTGCAGAATTTGATTTAGGACATTCTAGAATGAGGGCATTAGCTAATACTACGTATCATGAAGGTAATTCTGGACTAAGAACACTATGGGAAAAAAACGAAAGACTTGGCTCCACAGGATTAGGAAAATCACTTTCTTATCAACGAACCCCAGAGTTTGGTAATAGTTTAAAAATAAATGGAGCAGCAGTTTTATGGGGAGCGCTATTTTTTACCACAGAAAAATTACTAGTAGATAGAGTTTATAATCCAACTACTTTTGCACAATTAATTAGAGATGGATTCGAAGGGACACCTTGGGATGAAAGTGTAAAAATAAGTGGTGGAATGCCTAAGTTTTACCCACATGCAGAAATTCAACCACTTATGGATGCTGCAATGAGCGACAAAACCTTTTCTTTTCTATTTATGCTAGATGGATTAAGACTGCTACCAAGTCACCTACAACGAGACACAGTCTTTACTGATTTTTATAGACCAATGCAGGCCCAACTTGGTCCTGTTTATACTCCACTAGCTAGGAATCTCTTAAATGCTCCTGCTACTGAAGCTGAATTAAGCAGAATGAGAAAATATTTTGGCAGACAAGCTCCTGAAGTAAAACCTCTTACATTTAGATAAAAGATGCAGTTTGATGTAATTGACCCCGATTTGATCCCGATTAGATCGGGATTGATCGGGGTTGACAAAAGTCCTCTCAAGTTTTAATCTCTATAGACTCCGAATAGGTAGTAGAAAGGCTTAGCCCACGACCTGTTAAAGGGTCAGAATCTAAACTGATCAACTATCTCAAGCGCATTCGATTTAGTTCATTTGGAGAAACCTATGGCAGGACAATTGAACGCCAGGCACCGCTAAGGAGTCCCTCTTCTGGGGGCAAGTGCCGTCTGCTATGACAAAAGAATGAGATGATTCTTCAAAATTCCGAAGAATTCTAGGAATTTTGATGGTAGTAGGAATGCAATCAGGAAAAGAGAGTGAATGGGCATCTACCCAGAATCTCTCTTTTTTTTACTTAATACTTACTTCTTAATACTAAATACTCGGAACCGGACTCACGGATGGAGTTAAATTTGGATTCCCACTAATTTCAGGGCTTGGGCTTGGCGCAGCCTGTGGCTTAAGATCGATAAGTTCTATTTCAAAAATTAAAGGTGTATTTGGCGGAATTACATTTCTCTGACCTGTGGCTCCATAAGCTAAATCCGCTGGTATATGAATCTGTCTTTTTCCGCCAACCATCATCCCTACTACTCCAAGCTCCACTCCCTTAATAACCTGTCCTGCGCCCACCTGAAAAGTAATGGGGCTATTTTTTTGATAAGAATCATCAAATATTCTTCCGTCCGTAAAAGCTCCTTTATAATGAAGTGTGACTGTATCTCCTGCGACAACTGCAGCTGATGAACTTCCCACGTTTAAATCCCGCCCAGTTAGCTCTGTAACAGGAACTGGAGTAGGAGTAGCACCTTGACCTATATTTAGCCCAGTTAAATCTTCTCCCATTTTAGGAGTTTTGGTGGATTGAAAAACGAAAAGAACCATTAGAAGAATCAGAAGTCCAAATCCCACAATAGCAACAATATGTTTGTTTTCCATCGGGGGTTATTATAGCAGAAGAAATTAGGCGTTTTTAGCTTTAGCGAGTTTTAATTTTTCTCTTTTTTGTGCATCATCTGCGATGATCTTATCAAATGCAGCCTGGCACTGCTTATTTGTACAAATTAGCTGTGTGTGCTGAAGTGTCATAAAACCACCTGTGTTTTTTATTTTTTCAGTCCAGGTTTTAGCAACTTTTCTCTTACTACCGCATCTGTCACAGGGCATTTCACTTCTTGGAATTGAATTTCCGATTTTTGGCATATTTATTTGGGCAAGTGAGTTAAAGATTGAGGTAAATATTTAAATTTAATCAGGAATTAACTCTAAAGCTATTATACCAGATTCCGACCTATAAACCTAATTCACGATTCTGATCCTCCTACGTGCAAAACTTCGACCGGACAGGTATAATCTAGGCATGACAACCCTTCAGAAGATTTATGAATTAAGAATCATGAATTATGAATTGGAGAAAAATAAATGACGGCAAAAGAGATTATCGACATATACATAAGTTTTTTTGAAAAGCGAGGACATAAAAGAATCCCTAATTCTCCCCTCGTTCCCGAAAATGATCCCACTACCCTTTTTACCTCTTCTGGAATGCAGCCTTTAGTTCCCTATCTTTTAGGACAAACCCATCCGCAAGGAACAAGACTCGTAAATGTTCAAAATTGCTTTAGGGCTGTAGATATCGATGAAGTCGGAGATAACAGACATACTACTTTTTTTAGAATGCTCGGCAACTGGAGCCTCGGAGATTATTTTAAAAAGGAGGAAATTCCATGGCTCTGGGAACTTTTAACGAAAGAGCTGGGGCTTCCTAAAGAAAAACTTTACATAACAGTTTTTAAGGGAAATAATGAAATCCCATTTGACTCTACCGCAGAAGAATTATGGAAAGAAATATTTGAAAAAGAAGGAATTGAGCCAAAAATCTTCCACGATCCATCTAATTGGTGGTCTAGATCTGGAATGCCAGATAAAATGCCTGCTGGTGAACCCGGAGGACCCGATACAGAAGTCTACTATAGATTTGATGATGTAGAGCATAATTCTGATTGCTTTGGCGATAATCCAACAAATTGTGAATGCGGAAAATTCTTAGAAATTGCTAATTCAGTCTTCATGCAATATTTAAAATCCTCCTCCGCTGGAGCTTCGGCGGGACAAGGCAGTAAGATGTTTATCGAACTACCTCAAAAAAACGTGGATTTTGGAGGCGGGCTTGAAAGGTTACTCGCTGCAGTTGAAGATAAATCAGATATTTTCCAAACTTCCCTTTTTGAAAATAGAATTCGAGCAATTGAAGCGGAAACGGGTAAAAAATATAAAGGAAACGAGGTTGCTTTTAGAATAATTGCAGATCATTTGGCTGGAGCAGTTTTTCTTATGCAAAGTGGCATCTCTCCTTCTAACAAAGAACAGGGCTACGTTTTAAGAAGATTAATAAGACGGGCTATGGACTATCTCTATAATCTAGATGGCTGCACAACAGAAAATATTATTAAAGGCGTTATTGAAGATTACAAGGAGACAGATCCTGAACTTTTAGAAAAAGTTAATGAAATTCCAGAAAAGGTAGGAGCAGAAGAGCAAATCTACGGACAAACTTTGGGGAACGGAAAGATTCTGATTGAAAAAGAGTTAAATAAACTTGGCAAAAAAGGAGAAAAGGAGATTCCTGCAGATGTAGCTTTTAAAGCAATCTCAACTTATGGACTTGGACCTTTGCAATTGAAAAGCCTAGGCTATACTTTTAACGATCAGGAGCTCGCGGATAAAATTAAACAGCATCAAGATATTTCTCGCACTGGGGCTACTAAAAAATTCGCAGGAGGACTTGCGGATCATTCAGAGCAAACCGTGAGAGGGCATACTGCGACTCATCTTATGCATCAAGCGATAAGAGATATGCTGGACACTTCTGTACACCAGTCAGGTTCAAACATTACCAGTGAGCGAGTAAGATTTGATTTTAATTTTGATAGAAATCTAACTGACGAGGAGATTAAAAAATTAGAAGAAACAGTTAACGAGAAAATAAAAGCTAAAATGCCTGTTTATTTCGAATTTATGCCTTTGGAAAAAGCAAAAGAAATAGGTGCGATCGGACTTTTTGATGAAAAATATTCTGATAAAGTAAAAATATATTTAATAGGCGATAAAAATCCCGAAAAAGCGTACTCAAAAGAGTTCTGCGGGGGCCCCCACGTCAACTTTACGCAGGAGGTAAAATCGTTTAAGATAATAAAGCAGGAGAATATCGGAAACGGTCTGCGTCGGCTTTATGCAAAAGTCGGATAAAACTGCCTATGAATCCCGTTAGAAAAACTGAACAAGAGCAAAGTTGCCTAAACTTAAATTCTAAATTTTTTAGGAGGATTTTCTAACGGGATGAATTTACCAAAACTGCCCTTTTTAGAGAAAAAGAATAAATCGGAGTTTTTCCTCTCTCTAGTTCTTCGTGATGAAAAAGCGAGCGCTGTAGTATTTCAGGAAATTGACAGGAAAATAAATGTAGTTGGAGAACATGTAGTTAATTTTAAAACCTCAGTTGAGGAAGCTTCAGAAGAAGAATTACTTGACGCGATAGATAAAGCGGTTTCAACTGCAGAAAAAAATCTTCCCCCTGACATGGAAAGTCACAAAACTATTTTTGGTGTAAAACAGGACTGGATAATTGACGGGAAAATAAAACCAGACTACCTCGCAAAATTAAAAAAAGTAAGTGATGAACTGGAATTTAAACCAATGGGTTTTTTAGTGATCCCTGAAGCAATCGCACATCTTCTTCAAAAAGAAGAAGGTGCGCCGGTTACTGCGATTCTCGCTGAAATTGGTCAAAAAAATGTAACCCTTTCTTTAATTAGAGCAGGAAAAATCGTAGAAGCAAAAGGAGCCGCAATCGGAGATTCACTTGTAACGACCGTAGAAACAGTTCTTAAGCATTTTTCCGTGGAAAATCTCCCGCCAAGAATTATTCTTTTTGATAGCGGACGCGAAGATGTACAGCAGAAATTTATAACTCATAAATGGAGTCAAAGTCTTCACTTTTTACACCTTCCTCAAGTAAGCGTACTTCCTGCAAATTTTGATGCGAGAGCCGTTCTTTCTGGTGCAGCCACTCAGATGGGATTTGAAATATTTGAGGCATCCCTTACTGATGCTGGAAGAGAAGATGCTAGGCATATACGAGCTGCAGTTCCGATAGTCGAAGAAGAACCGGATAAAACCCTAGCTGAAGCTGCATCCGAATTTGGATTTGTGGGAGGGGATGTTAAAAGCTCTGAAGAAATTCCAGAAAACCAAACAAGTGCTAAGGCGCAAACACTCGAAGAAGAATTTAGCACTAATAAACCCTTAGACAAAGAGATTCCAAAAACTGCGGTCATGGATAACATTTCTCCAGCTGACCAATTCAGGGAAATTCCTGAAGAAATTAAAATAAATAATGCAGAAAAAAAGCCTCTTCCAGTAAATGCAGCACTGATGATGTCAGGAATCATGGGTTTTCTTAAAAAAGTGCATCCAGGAAAAATAATAAAAGGAGCAAATGGCTCACGAAAAAAACTAATGATTGGAATTATTCCACTCGCTGTCATCGTTCTCTTTTTGTATGTATATCTTTTTGGAAGAAGTGTAACTGTAACTTTAGGAATTGATGCCAGAGAAGAGGATGAAGAAGTAAATGTAACATTCTCGGAGTCTGAAGCAACAAATGCTTCGGATAACATCATAAACGCTCAGTTTATAACAGTTATTGCTGATGGTAAAAAATCAATTGCTACAACCGGCAAAAAAGAGGTTGGAGATAAAGCTAAAGGAACCGTAACATTATTTAACAGCAATACTTCTGGAGTTACGATTCCAACTGGCACTGTTATTACCTCTCCAAATGATCTCAAGTTTGTAACCGATAAAGCTGTCACTATCGCATCAGCTTCAGGAGATATTTTCTCTGGAACTGAACCAGGAAAAGCAGATGTCACAGTTACGGCTGAAAAATTCGGGACGAATCAAAATCTTCCAAGCAACTCTAAATTCACGGTGGAAGGAAGTACATCTGTGGCGGCTAAAAATGATAAAGCATTTTCAGGAGGAACCAAAAAAGAAATAAAGGTTGTAGCGAAAAAAGATCAGGATAAATTACTTGCAGATCTTCAAAAAGATTTAGAAACCGAAGCCCGCGAACAAATTCAAAAAGAAGCAGAAGCTGGCTCTGTGGTTCTTCCTAATTTTATTTCAGTAGAATATGACAAAAAAACTTTCAGTAAAGACATAGATGACGAAGCAACCGAATTAAACCTCACCGGAACTATTAACTACAAAGGGGTTTCATACAAAGAAGGAGATATATTAAATTTTGCTAAAGAAAAACTTGAAACTGGAAACGATCTCGTAGTAGATAAAGATACTATAGAAGCAAATGCAACTAATCTTAAAGCTAAGGGGAGTAATGCTACTGGAAAACTTACCATAAAAGCTAATCTGATTCCAAAAATTGATTCAAAGGAACTTGCAAATCAAATAAAAGGAAAATCCACCAAAGACGCAATCGAAAAATTAAACGAAATAGAGGAAGTTAATAAAGTTGAAATAAAACTGTTTCCACCTATCCCCCTCCTTCCGCAGCGTATTCCATTCTCCTCGGGAAAGATAAAAATAATGACAGAAAAAAATGGGTAAAATTTATTACAAAGGAAAAAATAGAAATTATAAAATATTATTTAAGCTTGGAAGCATCGGTGTATTAATATTCGGAGCAATTTTATTTGCATATACTTTTTTCCCTCTACTCTCCTGGCAAATTTATTTTGCTCCAGCATTCGCATCTCAAAAAATCCAGGCCCCGATTCCTAACCAGACAGTAATTAGTCCTACAAACCTAGGAACACTTATTGAAAATGTGGCGAGCTCCATAAATAAAGATTATACAAATGCTTATAACTGGTATCCCGGGGCTGAAGCTCAGAAATCGAACAACGTAGCAACTTATAAGATATCTTTTCCCAAAATAGGCATTACTGATGCAGAGGTTTCGAACAAGGACACAGATTTAACTCGTCACATGGTTCAATTTAATTCTGATTCATTACCGGGAAAAGATGGAAATTCTGTAATTTTCGGCCACTCTACTTTACCCCAGCTTTATAACCCAAAGGACTATAAAACAATTCTCGCAAATGCATATAAATTAGGGGTTGGGGATCAAATAATTACTGAAATAAATGGGAAAAAACATAACTATAAAATTATAAGTATTACTGTAGTTGAGCCTACTGATACTTCAGTTTTAGCACAGAATTTTACAGACAGTTTTTTAACAATTATCACGTGTACTCCTCCAGGAACAATTTGGAAGCGTCTAATTATTAAAGCGAGGATTCAAAAATAATATGGAAAGAGTGGGAATTCAAAGATTTTTTTATAACATTTGGCCGACAATTTACAGACTCGTAAATAATACTTTTTTTGCGGCTTTAAAATTTCTAAAAAACTTAGTAAAACTCATGATTAACCAAGTCAAACATGGATGAAAAAGAGCAGGCCATAGCCGCCATTCGGAAAAAGCTTGTTGGGAAAAACCTTAATTATAAGGAGATTTTTGCCATCATGGATCAAATCTCCAAAGAAAAACTTGGAGATGTACTAACGACTTATTTTGCGGCCTCTGGATTTTCAAAAGGTTTTTCAGACGACGAAATTTATTATTTAACTAAAGCCATGATTGAAACCGGAGAAAAACTAAGCTTCTCAGGCATTGTGGCAGACAAACACTCAATTGGAGGAGTTCCCGGAACCAGAACTACCATGATAGTAGTTCCCATCGTAGCAGCAGCGGGTTTTAAGATACCTAAAAGCTCATCTCGTGCTATCACAACTCCTGGGGGAACTGCTGATGATTTTGAAATACTGGCTCCTGTAAATCTAAGCAAACAAAAAATTTATGCCACAGTTAAAAAAACTAATGGATGTATTGTATGGGGCGGGAGTTTTAATATAGCTCCGGCTGATGACGTAATAATAAAAGTAGAAGAAGTTCTACTTTTTGAGTCCTTTGACAAAATTCTTATCTCAATCATGGCTAAAAAAGTAGCTTTTGGTAGTAATCACGTAGTTATCGACATTCCATATGGAGAATCTGTAAAAGTACATAATGTTAATGATGCAAAGCTTCTTAAGAAAAAATTTGAGCAGTTAGCAAAAAAGTTTGGGATTAAAATTGAAGTACTTATTCATAAAACTGATGAACCTGCAGGCAGGGGTATCGGTCCAGTTCTTGAGACTCGCGAATCATTATTAGTTCTTGAACAAGATCCTAAAAGAGCGCCAGATCTAGAAGCAAGAAGCATAAATCTTGCAGGAAGTCTTTTAGAACTGTGTCTTGCAAGTAGCCCTCCAGCTTTTAGAAATAAAATAATTAAAGAGCATAAAAATGGCTTTAACTGGGCACTTCATATTCTTCTTTCTGGTCTTGCACTGTCAAAGCTTAAACAAATAATAAAAGCGCAGGGTGGAGATGCAACTTTAACAAGTAAGGACTTAAAACCCGGAAAACATAAATTTGAATATGTTGCCCCAAGAAATTGTGAAATTGCAGGATTTAATATAAAAAATCTGACAATGATTACTCGAATCTTGGGTGCCCCTGACATGAAATCCGCTGGGATATTTCTGAATAAGAAGATTGGCGAGAAAGCGCGCAAGAACGAGCCAATCTGTACTTTTTACTCCGATTCTGTGTATAATCTTAAAGAAGGAAAAGAATCATTAGAAAACTTCCCTTTAGTAAAGTTTAAATGAAGAGAATTTATGTAACGGTCGCAGTCCTCGCAATACTTATTATTCTTTCGCTCGCATGGTGGATAAGAGGAACAAGTCCCGCTAACTCCAAAGATAATACTCCTAAAATTTTTATAGTTGAGCAAGGTGAGGGTGTTAGATCAATCGCAAGAAATCTTAAAGTCCAGGGATTAATCAAAGATCCTACTGCATTTTTTCTTTTAACTAAGCAAACAGGACTTGATAGCAAGATCCAAGCTGGAAGCTTTAGGCTAAACCCATCTATGACTGCGCGTGAAATCGCGCAATCTCTAACTGTAGGCACTGAAGACATTTGGATCACAATACCTGAAGGTCAGCGCACTGGTGAAATCGCAGATACTTTAGAAAAATTAATGCCTAATTATGATGCGTCCTGGGAGGTAGTTTTAGAAAAAAATGAAGGATATTTATTCCCTGATACTTATCTCTTACCAAAAGATGCAGGCGTAGACGCAGTCGTAAAAATTATGAGAGATAACTTCGATTCTAAATACGCTACGCTTGATACTTCCAAGGCAAACTTAACAGAAAATGAAATTATCACCCTCGCTTCCCTCATTGAACGCGAAGCCAAACATGCAGAAGATAGGCCAATTGTTTCAAGTGTTATTCATAACAGACTTAATATAGGAATGAAATTAGATATAGATGCAACTCTTCAATACATAAGAGGCTACGATAGGGTATCAAAAAGATGGTGGCCAAATAATATTACTAATGAAGATAAAAAGTCAGCCTCGCTTTACAACACCTATGAAAGAGCAGGACTTCCTCCAGGACCGATTGCAAATCCAGGATTATCAAGCTTAGAAGCAGCGGTTAACCCCGACGACACACCTTATCTTTATTATATAACTGATAAAAATGGCATTAATAGATATGCTGAGACTCTTACCGAACACGAAGAAAACATTTCTACCTACGGCCTCTAATTTTTTGCGGTTTTACGGAAGAATCTCTTAGAAGAACTTTTAGATTCTTGGCCATTTCCTACGGTCTCAATTACTATCGAATCTCCCAGATCTTCAATTTTCTCTTCTACTTTTTTAAGCTGCACCTTAGTCTCTCTTCTTGCATCATTTTCTAATTCCTTTGCAACTTCTCCTAATCCTGCAAGTCCGTCTTCTGTGATAGTTTTTAAAATTTTATTTCCTTTTTTTGTGCCTAGTAAAAATACAACGGCTCCTCCAATTAGCATTCCTAAAAGGATACCATCTGAAAATCTTCCGCGATTACCCATTCTTCTTATCCCCCTTATCATCTGAAACCTTTTTTATAATAGAAGCAATCGTTCCTCCGGCTTTAAGACCCATTAGAATTGAGGAGATACTTGTTAATGGCTGAGATACGCTCTGTGTAATATCTCCTGTATTATCTAGTACTTTATTTGCTTTAGTGATGGTTTTTCGAAGATCTTTTAGAATAAAGAAAACCTGAATTCCCAAAATTAAAAGAAGAAGAGTGAGAATTATGATAACGATAAATAATAATATCTGGGCAGGATCAGTCATAGTACTAATTAACTTATATCATTGAATTGTGGGTGTCAAGATATATTCACTATATCAATCACCTAATTTAATATTAATTTTTCGCTCTAACATTGTTGTTCTGCCAAATTTATTCTCAACTTGAAACGTTAGAGACGTAGAGCCTGGAAAAACTGTAATCTGTTTTTTAAAACTTCCGTCAGAATTAATTGTCACTTGTTCATTTTCTACCATAAGAATTCCGTTTGGATCTGTCTTTCCGCGCACTTCAATATTTAGAGAACTAAGTACCTGATTTTCTTCCGGTGAATCTACATCTAAACCCGGGTTAAACACTGCAGCTCTATACTGGAAAAATAAGAAGCCTGCTAAAACTAAGAATACAGCTCCAACTAACAGTGCGTTTTTCCCAATCTTAAATCTAGGAAGAATAAAATCCGAATAATTCGTGAGACCTCTGGGCAAAACCTCAACTGCTTTTTTCCCGTCAAATTCGCGCCTGAAAATTGCGAGACTTTTCTCAACAGGTAAACCTAAAAATTCCGCATAATTTCTGACAAATCCATAAGCATACGCAGGAGAAGGAAGTTTTTTATAATCTCCGCGCTCAATTGCATTTAAAAATTCAGCTCTAATTTTAGTGGCACGAGCCACCTCTTCAATAGACAGATTCTGATTTTTTCGTTCCTCCTGGAACTGTATACCAATACTAATCATATTTTAATTACTCGCTTTGAGGCTCACCAAGGATTTGTGAAGGGTCTTTTATCAAAACGTCTCTTGGTTTACTTCCTTCAGCTCGCCCCACTATTCCTGCTGCCTCAAGCTGATCCAAAATTCTTGCAGCTCTAGAATATCCTATTGAAAGACGGCGCTGTAAGAGTGAAGCTGAGGCTTTATCATACTCACAAATAACTCTCACTGCATCTGCAAAAACAGGATCTTTTCCGTCAGTTCCTGAAGTACCAATGCTTCCCTTAGGCGTATAAGGCGTAGAAACAATTTCCTCTGTATATTCAACAGCGGGGGATTTGGACTTAAGGAACTCCACTAATTTCTTAACTTCCTTATCAGAAACAAATGCCCCCTGAATACGCGTTGGCTTTGCCTGATCTGGGGGAATATAAAGCATGTCTCCTCGCCCTAATAACTTTTCAGCACCAGGTCCATCAATAATAACTCTGGAATCAATCATAGATGAAACGTTAAACGCAATTCTGCAAGGAATATTTGCTGTAATAAGTCCAGTAATAACATCAACCGAAGGACGCTGTGTAGCAACCACCAAAT
>CAYIUZ010000005.1:0-12831 GCA_964366705.1 uncultured Gammaproteobacteria bacterium
TATGGTAACAATTTTCGAGGTCCCTATGTCTACTCCAACAACTATTTTTCCTTCAGTCATGTTTTAAAAAGTAATGATCGGTTTTTGAAAACTAAAATCAAGACGTTTAAACGCCTTACCCTCTATTTTAAGCTGAGAGAGGATGAGTTGTAAAGAGGTTATCTGGCTCTCTATATCTTTTTTAGGATCTATTATCGCCTCAGCATTATCTTCAAATATTATTTTATACTTCAGGTCTCTTGTGGTCTCTAAATCTTTATATGAAATTTTCTTTTCTCTAAGAGAATTCATGATTAATTTTCCATTTGAAGTCTGATCTTTTGAAAGTGGGTTAATGATTGGGTCTTCTTTCTCTAAAAATGCCAGGAAAAAAAGCATAGAAGCAATAATAAGAAGACCAAGAAAAATTAAAATTATTCCGAGTCTTTTTCGGGAAACTTCTTTTTTTTGTTTTTTAGTTAGAGGTTTCGGCAGCATAAATTACTTCAACTATTTTCGCGGCTGCGTTTTTTGGAAAATGCGATTTATGATGTTTTATTTTATAATTTACGATATTTTCCATCATCCATGTTACTTCTCTTAAAAAAGTGTCAGGAGTTAAAGATTTCTGATTACCCACTTCTCCAAGTCCTAGTTTTTTTAAAAACTCTGCATTCTTTAGCTGTTCATCTTTCTGGGAAATCGGAAGAGGAATTAAGTAGGAAGGTTTTTCTAAAACAATAAGCTCTGAAATAGTATTTATTCCAGCCCTTGAAATGACAAGATCCGCTCTTTTCATTACAGCTCCTACCTCGTAGGGTGAATAAAATTTAGAAATAATATACCTGTCTCTTTTTCCATTATTTAGTCCCTCTTTAAGGATAGTTAGTTTGTCAAAATCTTTAAACTCTCTGGAGTCCCCAGTCTGATGGATAAGAATATATTTATCTAAAAGCTTAGCCAGTGTTTGCGAAATCAAGTGATTTATAAAATGTGACCCCTGACTCCCGCCGGTAACATAAATGACAGGATCCTTAGAATCCAGTGGAAACCTTTTTCCCGGATGATGAATTGTATCCCCAACTGGATTACCCGTGAGAACTACTTTTTCTTTTGGAAAATATTTAAGTGATGTATCAAAGGAAATGCAAATTTTATCTGCAAATTTAGAAATAAATCTATTTGCGCCCCCTGCCTCAAGAGTTTGCTCATGAATCACAACTGGAATCCTTAATGCTTTTGCAGCAAGGGCTACTGGTACACTAACGTAACCTCCAAATCCTACCACTACATCCGGCTTAAATTTTTTCAAAATTAACACTGCTCTTAAAAATCCACCGGGTATTTTTATAACAGATGGAAAAGTATGGCGGGTTAAAGATCTTTGAAATCTTCCGGTTTTTATTTCCGCAAATGAGATATTTTTTTCAAGAATCGTCGTATATTCAAGAGAAACCGCTTTATCCCCTTCTATCGCATGTTTTCTCCCTACGTAAAGAATGTCGGCCTTTCCCTCCAACTCTTCAATAACTGAAAGCGCAGGCGTCAGGTGTCCACCAATTATTATGATTTTCATAGATTAATTTTCAACAATTTATGTCTTCTAAAAATCGAGGTTAACACATTTGGGCCTGATTGAAATTGGCTCTGACGCGAAATATTAAGAAGAATCCCTATGGATATTAAATTTACTGTTAAAGCAGACCCTCCGTAAGAAATGAAAGGAAGCGGAACTCCGGTAAGAGGAAGCAAAGCGGTTTGTGCACCTAAATTAACAATTGTCTGGAGCGCAAGATATGAGGTAATTCCCCCAGCTAAAAGCTTTCCGAAACTGTCTTTGGCCCTAACTGAAATATAAAAACCTCTATAAATCACAAATAATACAACTAGTATAAAAATTGTAACACCAAAAAATCCTACTTCTTCAGCAATTATTGCAAAAATTGAGTCTGTTGTCGCCTCAGGAAGATATGCATATTTCTGGAGTGAATTTCCTATTCCTACTCCAAAAAGTCCGCCAGAGCCAAGCGCAATTAAGATTTGCCTTAAATGATATGAGGAGGTAGCTATATCCTGATTAGGATTTAGAAAAGTTGTTAGCCTTGCTGCTCTATAAGGTTCTAAAAGTATTAATCCTAATCCTCCAATTCCGACAACAGGAGCTAAAGCCAAAATGTGAAGAATACTGCCTCCTGATAAAAAATAAAGAATAACAGAAAGACCAAGTATAACTACTGCTGTTCCCATATCAGGCTGGAGCATGACAAGCCCTATAACAAATCCAATTAGCATAAGAAACGCCAGGAATCTCCCTTTTTCTTTTGTAGAAAACCAAGCTGATAAATAAATTACAAGTGAAAGCTTAACGACTTCTGAGGGCTGAAGTACAAAAAAACCTAGATTAATCCACCTTTTTGCTCCTAGTGCAGAAATTCCAAGTCCGGGTACAAAAACTAAAAATAAAAGGCCTATGGCTGTCAGAAGAATAGGAAGCGCAAGATTATAATACTTATGATAATCAATGAATGAAACAATAGAAAGAGCGCTAAACCCAATAACTACCCACATCATTTGATCTTTTATATAACGGTATTTATCCCCAAAGTCTCTGAAGGCCACATAACTTGAGGCATCATAAATCATGAAAAGCCCGAAAGCAGTTAAGATCATTACTGATAAAAGTAAGGAAAAATCTGACTTTCTTATTGTGATTTTTTTTACTTTCAGCATAGTATTAATATAGTATACGTAAAAAAATGAAAGTGAGAAAGAGGGCTCGTTACTTAGATAAAACCGCGATAAATAGTCCTAAAACAGCAAAGAAAAATCCTAGGAGCCATGCGCGCATTACGATTTTTGGCTCTTCCCATCCTCTTTTTAGGAGAAGCAGGTGGAAAGGTGCAACTGGGAAAATTTTTCTCCCTAAATACTTCTTGCTTAAAATTTGAAGAAGAGATGATCCGATTTCAATAATAAACACTCCTCCAATTACAGCAAGAGCGAGAATTTTGTTGTTAAGCAAACCAATAACAGCAAGTGACGCACCAAGAGACATAGATCCAACATCTCCTAGCCAGATTCTTGCCTTATAAATATTAAAGTAAAGAAATGCAGAAACACTTCCGATAAGAATCGCTATAAAAATCGCAAGAGTTGAATCAAGTGCAGTTGATGAGATTGCCAGAAAAGCACCGAGACAAATGAGTAGTAATCCAGGCGCAAGACCATCAAGTCCATCCGCGATATTAAATGCGTTAACGAAAGAAACAATTGCGAACATCGAGAGGAAAATATAAAAAATTCCTAGATTCATAGTTCCAATTCCAGTGATAAAAATTGACTGATACCCAAGCGGGAAATAAAGAATTAGAGAAATTAGAAATGCTATCCCCCATTGGATTAAAAACTTATGGCGAAATCTAAGGCCAAAAAAAGCGTGTTTTGTAGGATTACTTACAAGTTTTTTTATGTCATCATAAAGTCCTAACAAACCAAAGCTTATGAACGAAAAAAGAAGAGCTACCACTTCCCAGATTTTTATATCAACACTAAAAATTCCATAACTCCAAAGAGAAAGAACCGTAACTACCCCAATAATCAAAGCGCCCCCACCAAAGGGGGTGCCAACTTTCCATTTATTTGACTTATCAAAAAAGGGCGTAGGCTTATTAAAAATGTCCATTGTCTTTTGATTTTGACGTCTAAGTTTTACTTTATAAAGAAAGTCAATGAATGGAATTATTAGAATTCCAGTCGCTACAGTGGACAAAAGCATGAGCCCCAATAGTTTTACTAAATCCATAGTATATAATTATATCTTTTGATACACTTTAATTCAAATTTTGGAGTTTTATGAGTTTACTTCTTGATAGAGATTTTCCGCTTCACGAAGTTCATCTGGAGTATTTACCCCTCTCCATGCGATAGGACCATTTTTCACCGCCTCAAATTTTTCATTATTTATTTGAGCAAGCTCAATCAAATTAACTAAATAATATTCTCCGGTAATATCACTTTTTTTAACTTGAGGCAAATATTTTCTTAAAAACGAAACACTAAAAACATAACATGCTGGGTTTATTTCTTTTATTTTCTTTTCTTCTTCTGTTGCATCTTTTTCTTCAACAATTTTTAATATTACTCCGCTCTCATCTCTCACTACCCTTCCGAGACCAACCGGATCAGATAGCTCTATAGTTAAAAAGGTTAATGCATTTTCATTAGAAAGATGCAAATCTATCATTTTTCTTAACGCTTCTTCTTTGTAAAATGCTGAATCATCCCCTTGGATAACTATAATATTTTCAATACCCTCTGGTAACTCGGTAATTGCAGTTTGAACTGCATGCGCAGTTCCAAGTCTTTCTATCTGCTCAGCATAAATTACTTTTTTCGTTATGGCCTTCATCACAGATTCTTTTGCAAAACCTACAACTATAACTACCGGGTCTACATTTAAACGCTCCAGGAGATCGAGACCATGAACTATCATGGGTTTACCGGCAAGAGGAAGCGCTACTTTATTTGTTGTAGTTGAGTTCATGCGGGATCCCATGCCCGCGGCTAAAATTACTCCACCTATTTTATTCATCTCTTTCCCTAATTACTTCTGCGCCCAAATTATTAAGTCTATCTTCAAACTTTTCGTAACCCCTATCTAGATGGTGCACTTCTAAGATTACACTTTCCCCTTCTGCAGCCAAAGCCGCTAAAACTAAAGTGGCTCCAGCTCTAAGATCAGTAATCGTTACAACAGCGTTATGTAAATTCGTAGGTCCCGTTATTTTCGCAGCGTGTTTATTATCCTTTTTATCATCTTCGATATTAAAATTGTAAAATTCTTCCGAACTCTCAACCTCTGGATTAAATAATTCTATTTCAGCTCCCATTTTTTGAAGCTCTCTAACATAACTAAACCTGCTTTCATACACTCTTTCATGAATTATAGAAGTACCAATTGCTTGAGTCATAAGAACTGCCCAAGGGGCTTGCCAATCCGTCATAAATCCTGGATAAACCCATGTTTCTATGTCAGTTGCGGTAACTTGGCCTTTATAAAAAAACCTGATACCATTATCCTTTATTTCTACCCCTCCACCAATTACCTCAAGTTTATTTACAAATTCCAAAATATCAGTTTTTTTTATATTCTCAATAAAAATATTTCCCTTCGTGATAATCGCGGCAATTGCCAAAGTCACTGCTTCATTTCTATCAGGCCCAATTTGGAATGTCGCACCCTTTAATTTACTAACTCCTGTAATTTCTATTGTTCTTTTATCAATCTTTTTAATTTTGGCACCCATTTTATTTAAGAAAGAGATTAACTCATCAATCTCCGGTTCTTCCGCAGCATTTCTTAAAGTGGTAACACCTTTCGCCAAAACTGCTGCCATGAGAAGTGTTTCTGTTCCAGTATGTGTACTTTTTTTAAACGTGTAATCTGCACCAGTTAATCCATTTGGGGCTTTCATATAAAAATATCCATCAGAACTTCGGTACTCAATTTCTACACCCATGGCCTTTAGACCTTCGACAGTTCTATCAATCGGCCTCGCGCCAATTCTGCATCCTCCGGGATTTGGAATTATTGCCTCTTTCATTCGTGCAAGAAGTGGAGACATAAAAAGAGCTGAGGTTCTAATTTCAGCGCTATTCTCAAGATCTATTTTTGTCTTTGAAAAATTTGGTAAATTTACAATAAGCCTGTGATCATCTTTTTTTACACTTCCCCCTAGTTCTTCGATGATATCAACCATCGTGAATAAATCTGAAATCAGAGGAACATTCTCTATCACTATTTTCTCATTTGTTAAACATGCAGCGACCAAAGCTTTTAATGCGACATTTTTAGCTCCGCTAACTTGAGTAGTTCCAGTTAATTTTTTACCGCCAGTTATTATAAATTTATCATCCATATCTTCGTAAATTCCAAATTCTAATATCTAAATCCTAAAATTTTTTGAATTTTGGTCATTTTGATTTATTTAGAATTTAGAACTTAGTATTTATTTAATCTAAACAATCAATTCTTTTCCAATCTTATAGATATCCCCTGCTCCCATTGTTATTATAAGGGTATTTTTATCAAAAGTCTTTGAAGTCACATATTTTACCACATCAGAAAGCGCTGGAAAATAAAGCGCATCTTTTCCAAACTTTTTTATTTCAGAAACTAACAAGCTTGAGGAAAAATTCTCATCAATTTTTTCTCTAAATGATGGAAATATTTCCGCAATCAAAACTAGATCAGCGTCAGAAAAGGAAGAAGAAAACTCTTTAAAAAGAGCTTTTGTTCTTGAATACATATGCGGTTGAAAAATAGGAATTATTCGGTGTTTCGGGAAAGCTTTTCGAAAAGCCATAAGCGTATTTTTTATTTCGACTGGATGATGCGCATAGTCGTCGTAGAGCAATCCTCCCCCCGGAAGGTTTCCGATAAATTCAGATCTTCTCTTAGTACCCTTAAAATTACTAATACCTTTTTTTATTTGATCTACGCTTAATCCTGCTTCAATTCCCGCAACAATTGCACCAAGGCCGTTTAGGGCATTTTGTTCTCCAAATACATTCATTGAAAATTGCCCTAATACTGCACCGTGAGATTTTACCCAGAAAAACATTTTGTCCTCCGAAAAATTAACTTTTTCCAAAACGTAATCGTTGTCCGGAGACATTCCATAAGTGATTTTTCGTGCGTGTACTCTTTTTAGAAAATTGCGGTTTTCCGCTCCATCTCCGCACGCAATTAAAACTCCCGATTCGCTAATCTTTTTAGTAAAATCTATAAATACTTTTTTTATTTCTTCTAAATTAGAATAAATATCCGGATGATCAAAATCTATATTTGTTACAACTAATACTTGAGGGCTCTGATATAAAAACTTAGGAACCTTATCGTCCGTTATATCTGCAAAATATTCATCAGATTCAGTAATAAAATAATTTCCGCGTCCGTAATGCCCGGAAGAACCAAGAGATGGTATATCAGATGTTCCTATAACATACGAGGGATTTAATCCTGCATTTTCAAATATAGTTGCAATCATTGCAGTTGTAGTAGTTTTACCATGAGACCCGGCCACAGATATTCCTTTTAGTTTCTTACCAAAAATATCTCCTTTTTGAAAAACGCCTAATGCTTGACCTTGATTTAAAACATTTATTCCAAGCTCTTTAGCTTTCAGAACTTCGATATTTTCCGAACCGCCGTGCGCTCCTGTAGCAATTACTAGATCTACACCCTCAACATTTTTTTCTGAAAATTCTTCAATTTTTTCAATCCCTGCTTTATATAGCTCTTTATCAGTAATAAATACATCAGGCACATCTGAACCACTGACTTTAAACCCGGCTTCTTTAGCAATAATCGCAAGCGGAGTCATGCCAACTCCTTTTATTCCGGTGAAATGAATTTTCTTTATTTTTTTATAATCCATATCTTAAAATCACTTTCTAGTTTTAATCGCATTTTCAACTACTTTATACTCATCCCATGGTAAATCGCGATTTCCATAAGTCATAGATTTCTCGTGAGCTTTTCCGGTTATTACTACCAGATCTCCCTTACCTGCCATTTCAATTGCAGCATTAATTGCATCTTTCCGGTCTGCGAGCTTAAAGACTTTTGCATCCTTTTTCTTTATTCCGGTTGCAATCTCTTCAATTATCTTGTTAACATCTTCACTTCTTGGATCCTCAGCTGTCAAAATTAAAATGTCCGCATGTTTTGAAGAAGTTTCTCCCATAAAAGGTCTTTTTGCATGATCACGCTCCCCTGCTGAACCAAAGACATGAATAATTCTCCCTTTTGTAATTTTACGCAAGGAAACCAACAGCTGATCGAATGCATTTGGAGTGTGAGCAAAATCAATCACAACCGCAAAATCTCCATCATAAACATAATCGACTCTACCCAACGGAAGCTTGAAAGTTTTTATTGCTTTCTTAATTTCCTCATCAGATAAACCCAAAGATTTACAAGCTGATACCGCTGCTAAAGCATTATATTTATTAAAATCTTCAACTAAAATTTTTGAATCGAATGAAAAATTTTCTAAATTTATATCAGCGCTTTCTGAAAATCCATATGTTATCCAATTTTTATTTTCTGTAGCTTTTTTCGAATTTGATAAAAGAGTATAAGAACCGTCATCTCTGTTAACAATAGCAATCTCCGAAATCTCCAAAAGCTTTTCCTTAGCATGAAGATAATTATCAAAAGTTTTGTGATAATCCAAATGCTCACTTGTTATATTTGTTAAAACACCAATCCTAAAAGGAATTCCCCAAGTTCTATATTGATCAAGTGCATGAGACGTAACTTCAAGAACAAAATACTTGGATCCAGACTGAACTGATCGTCTTAGTAATTTCTGGAGAGCAAAAGGATTAGGGGTAGTAACGTGAAAGCCAGTTTCATATTCTCTTTTTCCAATATATGCTCCTATACTAGTTAACATTGACGTCTGTTTACCGCTCTCCTTAAGAATATGGTAAATCAAACTTACAGTAGTGGTCTTTCCATCTGTTCCAGTAACTCCTATGACAATTAATTTTCTCCCAGGGAATAAATATGTTAAATTTGCAAAAAATGCAACGACGTGATGATAAATATTTTTTAATTTTTGAAACATATTTAGATTATACTAATTAATTATTGTCTGCGCTTTTTGTTCCAATAACTTCCGCGTCTTGGGAGAAACTGCTCATCTTTTTTATCTTTTAGAAGAATTTCTACGGCTCTTTCTAAATAAAGGGTATTTTGCGAACCCTTAACTAAAACCACATCTCCTTTATGAATCTCGTTTTCTAAAATTTCTTTTGCTTCTTTGAAAGTTTCGGAGTGTTTAAATGAAAAATTATTTTTTTCTAAAATTGGCACCACATATTCTCCCATTAACGGCCCTATCAAAATTGCATAATCTAAATTTTTCATAATTACTTTTGCTAACTCTACATGCTGTACTCTGCCTAGAGTTCCAAGCTCTCTCATATCTCCGAGTATTCCCACTTTTCTCCCTGTTTTTATTACATCCTTAACAATTTCAATCGCTCCTTTTGCAGCATTTAGCGAAGAGTTATAAGAAGAATCGATAATAGTTGTGCCTTTTATTCCCTCAAAAACAGAAAATCTTCCCGGTGGAAGAGAAAAATTTTCCTGGGTTAATTTTATCGCTTCATTAATATTAAACTTACACACAAATGCGACCGCAACCGCCTCCATAAGAGAATAAGCAAAATATTTTGGGAGAGGTTTGTCTATATTTAATACGTAGCGATCTCTTAAGAAAATAAAATTAACATTAAAACTATTCTCAGAAACTTGAATACTAGAGATATAAAAATCTGCATTTTTGTCATTTGCTGAAATCGAAACTACTTTAGATTTTAACGGCAAAAGACCTGCGATATTTATATCATCCAAGTTAACAATTGACGTACCATTTGAATCTATTGATTTAAGAAGCTTGCCTTCCTCTCTTGTAGTTAAATTTAGAATTTGTTCTCTTCTTTTAACTTCGTCTTCTTCCTTTATTAATTCATCAAAATTCAAGCTATGTTCTATGTCTATATTCGTGAGTAATCCTATATTTGGATTTACAATTGATAGAAGGTATTCCATGTTTTTGGGTGGCTTCGGACTATCAATTCCCATTTCAAGAACCAAAAACTCATATTTCTTATTATTCACAATAACTCTTAGAGGAGCTAAAAATAAAACCTTAAACCATTCTTTAAGCGTATAATTATTCACGTCAATGTCTAATATGTTTAAGGGAATTCCCGTCTCGCTATTTTTCCCTTTTCCTTCTTTTATGCTAAATCTTGATCCTAAAATTTTTCCAATTAAAAGTGCAGTCGAAGTTTTCCCGCTCGCACCTCCAATTCCAATTACTACTGGATTAATTTTTTTTAGCTGAATTTTTGCAAAATATCTAATGTAGGAAAGGTATAATTTAATAAATAAATTCTTCATAATTTTTTTAATTTAATCCTCAGGTGCTATTCCATAGTATGTAAAAAGTCCCTTAGCAATACTAAAGAAAACAGGAGCAGCAGTCTCCGCACCGTAGATTCTAGCAGTTGGCTTGTCTAAAATCACTAGCATTACAAATTTTGGCTCCGTTGCAGGCGCAAATCCTATAAATGAAGCAATGGTTTTTGTTGAATCGTACTTTCCCTCAACCGGAATTGACGCAGTTCCGGTTTTTCCGGCCACTCGATATCCTTCGATCTTTGCCCATTTTGCTTCTCCCTTGTCAACTGCATTTACTAAAACTTCAGTCATAACTCTTGCGCTAGCTTGGGTTATGGGTTTTCCTATTTCTTTTGGTGGTATTTTTGCAATTTCACCGTGGATATCTGTAACTGATCCTACAATATGAGGCTCCATCATAACTCCGTTATTCGCGATAGAAGAAAAAGCAGTTAAGAGCTCAATTGGAGTAACTGAAATTCCCTGTCCAAAACCTGTAGTAGCCAAATCTACGACGTACCAATTTTCTTTAGGCTTTATTTCTGCTACCACTTCTCCCTGAAGATCAATTCCTGTAAGTTTTCCTATTCCAAATCTATCTAGATACTTAATCATTCTATCTAATCCTAATTTTTGCGCAGTATAAACCATCCCGGTATTATCTGAGTGCTGAATAACTTCAAGCATAGTCGCATTTGGGAAATATTCATCATTCCAGGTATGAAGATCATATCCTCCAACTGAAACTGGACCGCCGCAAATCGGGCAGCGACTTTGAGGCGTTAAAAGTTTTTCATTAAAAGCCGCTGACATTACCAATGGCTTAAATGTAGAACCTGGCTCATATAGATTTGAAACAAATGTATTTTTATAAAGATCGCTTGAATATTCTTCATACTTAGCAGGATCAAAGGATGGGTAATTTGCCATTGCTAAAATGGCACCGGTTTTAGGATCCATTATTCCTACCATCCCCCCAGCTGCACCGTACCTCTCAATTCCTTCTTTAAGTTTTTTTTCTGCTAAAAACTGAATGGATCTATTTATGTGAAGATTTAAACTGCTTCCGTCTGTTCCAAATGATTTCTCACTATCCACTCGCGCCAGAATCGGCCTGCCAATAGCATCATGGATTTGAACTGCTGACCCGTGTTTTCCTTTTAAAAGCCTGTCATAATACCCTTCAATTCCTGAATAACCCTTACTGCTTCCGTTTTCATCTTTTCCTACAAACCCTAGTAGATTTGCGGCCATTGATGCTTCCGGATAAAATCTTTCAAATTGCTTTTCAAATCCAAGACCCAGTATTTCCTCTTTTTCAATTTGCTCCCGAATCAAGGGACTAATACCGTGAGCAATTGGAACCCAAAATAAATCTTGTTCAAGCTGTGCACTTATTGATGCCTGATCAATGCCTAAAGTTTCTGAGAGTAATTTTGAGACTTGGGATTTATTTTTTACCTCCTTAGGATTTGCGTATAAAAGATAGGTAATTTTATTTGCGGCGATTGGAAATCCATCAGAAGTTAAGATTTCGCCTCTTACAGGTTCAATTTTTAAAGACTTACCGTACTGTATTTGTCCAAGTTCAGATAATTCCTCCGCTTTCACAACTTGCCAGTAGAAAAGACGTAGCAATATGACCCCGAAAATTATCGTAAAAACCAGTAGAACTGTTCTGTATCTTAAAATCATCTAAGAGAAGCGATTGGCCTCGCCTTCGTTAAGGCAAAATTTGACTTACTGTCAACGAAGCCGATTCTTGCGGCCTCCGAGGCAATGTGGGTTAATGAGCTAAGAGAATAAATTTTTTCTCTTATGATCACATTTTCAGTTCTGACTTTTGCTAATTCGTCCTGAGTTTTTCCTAAAGCTACTCCTTTTGTAGAAATTTTATTTGATATCGCAGTTCGCGTTATAAAAAGTCCTGCAATTACTAATATTAAAATGGCTAAAACAAAAATCGGTTTTCTCATATTCGTTTAAATATCCTAAGTTTTGCGCTTTTACTCCTGCCATTTTCTTCAATTTCTTTTTCTGTTGGTAATATCGGTTTTTTGGTTATTATTTTCCCAAGATTCTTTTCTTCAAACTCTATAAATGCCCTTTTTACAATTCTGTCTTCCAAAGAATGAAATGTTATTATCGCTATTCTTCCATCATTTTCCAGTAGCTCTAATGCCTTAGGAAGCGCTTCTTTTAGACTTCCCAATTCGTCGTTAACTGCAATTCTTAATGCTTGAAAAACTCTTTTTCCGGATGTTGCTCTTGCAAAATCGTTTACCGTTCTAAATCCATAAGCTGTTGCTAAAGTAAGTGTTAAATCGTCTGTCGTCTTAAATGGCGCTATTTTTCTTCTTTTAATTACTAAGTCTGCAACCCTATTCGCATTTGTTTCTTCACCTAAGTTTCTAAATAAATCTACAAGTTCACTTTTTCCTAAGGCATTTACTAAATCACTAGCTGTTACAGTAAGATTCTTGTCCATCCTCATATCCAAAGGGCCTGGTAAAATGTAAGAAAATCCTCTCTGGGCAGTATCAATTTGGTGTGAAGAAATTCCTAAATCAAAAAGAATCCCAGAAACCTTCCCAAACCCATTCTCTTTAGCTAAAACATCAATATTTCTGAAATTCCCCTTCGCAAGTCTTAATTCATAATTCTTAATTCTTAATTCATAATTCTTCTTAACAAACTCAATTGCTTCTTGATCTGCATCCAAACCTAAAACAATTCCTCCTCGCTTTATTATCTCGAGCGTGTGTCCGCCGCCGCCAAGAGTCGCGTCAATGTATTTTCGACCCTTAGTAACATTCAGCGCATTAATTCCTTCGTTTAAAAGTACAGATTTATGATATTTCATTTGTTTTTAT
>CAYIUZ010000006.1:0-12253 GCA_964366705.1 uncultured Gammaproteobacteria bacterium
CCTTTGCACATATCTTTGTTCCGCGTTCAAATAACTCAAGTGCTGTTTTTTTCATTTGACGCCAAATTGCCGGAGTAACAATTTTTTTCTTTAAAAGCTCTTTCTCTGTTAGTCTTTCATCATGTCCAGACTTAGCTTTAGTAGTTGGAGTTATAACGGGAGTTGGTAATTTTTGATTTTTAGAAAGCCCGTCGGGAAATTTTATTCCATAAATTATTCTCTCTCCCTTTTGATAACTTCCCCAAATTGAAGTATTTGTAACACCACTTATGTATCCTCGGACAACCATTTCTATAGGAATTAACTTTGCATTTTTTACAATTGAAACATTTGGGTGAGGCGTTGAGATTAGATGATTTTGAATTATATCTTTTGTCTTTTCAAACCAGAAAGCGGCCAATTGATTCAACACTGCGCCTTTACCGGGAATAAAACCTAAAACAACATCAAATGCTGAAATTCTATCAGTGGTAATTAAAATTCTTTTGTCTCCTGCGACATAACAATCCCTAACTTTTCCCTGATATTTCTTCCCATATCCTTTCAAGTCAACAGTCTTAACTAATTTTGGCTTTAATCCATCTTCATTTTTTGAATTTTTGACTACGCCCATATACATTTCAGTTGGGCATGCTAAATATGAAGCCCCAAAAATATTTCGTTTATTTTTTAAAGCATCTTTTAATTCTTTTACCGTAAACCATTTGCTACTCACGGATTCATGGTTTAATTTTATTTTCCTATTCCATTTTATTCTATAGATAATAAAATAATGATTTTCAATTCTACCTAATATTTTTCTATTAAAAATTAATTTCGCTAAATATTCATATTTAAAATTTGAAATTCCTAATTCCTCAAACGCTTCTCTCCTCAAAGCATCTTCGTCTGATTCACCGGACCTGACATGTCCACCAACCGGAGAAACATATTGCCCGGCATCTTGTCTGTCACTAGCTTGTTTTACCAACAAAAATCTTCCTTTAGAATCTGTTACCTCCGCTATAACCGTTTTATGAAGTAAACCTTTTTCATGAGCATCTTTTTTTGTGGCATGAAAGAGGATTTTTAAATTCTTATTAACTATATCTACTTTTTCATTTTTACTAACTTTACCCATCTAATTTAGATCCAAAGTATACTACTATGTAGTAGCATACTTTAAGAATTTTCTTCCAAGTATTTTTCAAATCCCAGAGATTCTAACTTTTGGACTTTTTTTAAAACTTCTTTTTCTAAGGATTTTTTATAATCTGAAACTTTACTAAGAACTTTTTTATTATTCGTCCCAATAATACTAGCTGCTAAAATTCCTGCGTTTTTTGCGCCGTTTACGGCAACAGTTGCCACTGGAATTCCCGGCGGCATTTGGACAATTGAAAGAAGTGAATCTAATCCTTCAAGATTTTTCCCTCTAATAGGAACTCCAATCACCGGCAGCGGAGTCATGGAAGCAACCATTCCGGGCAAATGAGCTGCGCCTCCTGCTCCTGCAATAATAACTTTAAATCCTTTTTTTTCTGCTGATTTTGCAAAATCAAATAATCTTTCTGGAGTTCTATGTGCTGAGACTATTGAAAGATGATATCCGATCCCAAAACTTTCCAAGATTTCTGCTGCCTCTTTCATAACTGGCAAATCTGAATCAGAACCCATTATTATACTAACCAAACAATCCATGTTTGAATTTTTAATTTTCATTTTTTTTGAATGTTTCAATTATTAAATATAATATTTGATTATAAATTTAGGATTATATGTCTAGCATCTTACGAGCTTTATTTACTTTTTGCAAATTTAATTTTTCACTGTCTCCTACTACAGTAATGTGCCCCATTTTTCTACCAACTTTGGAATCTTTTTTATTATATAAATGGTATGAAACTCCAGTAATTTTCAATGCTTTTTCAAGTCCCTTTGGAAATCCTGATCCTTCTTTTTCCCCTAAAATATTTTTCATTACTGCAGATTTTACCACTAATTCAGTTGAGCCAAGAGGCAATCCGGTAATTGCGCGGACATGCTGTTCAAATTGTGATGTAACATTTGCTTCTATGGTGTAATGCCCAGAATTATGAACGCGTGGCGCAATTTCATTTATAAGAACTTTATCGTTTTTTAAAAGAAACATTTCAATACCAAAAACTCCTGCTCCTTTTAATTTTTCAACAGTTTTTTTTGCAAGAATTGTTGCATTTCTATTAGCTGCCTTTGAAATTTTAGCAGGGGCAATAACCGTATCGCATACATTATTAACGTGAATTGTCTCTACCACCGGATATACTGCGATGTTTCCTTTTAGATTTCTTGCAACCATCACTGCAAGCTCTTTTACGAATGGTACAAATTTTTCAATATACAAAGTTCGGTTTTCAAGTTTTTTTAATCCAATACCAATATCAGATTTTTTTCTAATAACGAAGTTTCCTTTTCCATCATATGCATCTTCCCTGGCTTTCAGTAATAGAGGCAAGCCAAACTTCTTGATTGCTTTTTCTATGTCTTGGACGTTTTCAACAGGAGTAAACTCCGCGGTTGCAATTTTATTTTTTCTTAAAAACTCTTTTTGTTTTAATTTATCTTTAATAATTGAGATTGTTTTTGGAGAGGGGTGAACTGGTTTTCCTGATTTTTCTATTTCGGACAAAACTTTATCATTCACAAATTCTGCGTCAATTGTGATTACGTCCGAAAGCTTGGCTAGCTCACGGGTAACTTTTTCGTCCTTATAACCACCCACTAATTGACGATCTGCTACCTGACCAGCGGGACTCTGGGGAGTCGGGTCGGTAACAATAACGATAAACCCCATTTTCTTCGCAGCAAGTGTTAGCATTTTAGCGAGCTGTCCTCCGCCTACTATGCCTATCGTTGCAGGATAAATCATGTTTTGATTTTATTTCTTTTCCAGCTTTTGTCAATCCCGATTAAATGGACTTTATTGGCAGCTTAATCTGTCTTACCAACTTCCCCCTCCGCCTCCGCCACCGCCTCCTCCGGAAGATCCTCCTGAAAAACCAGATGACGAACTTGGAGCAGAAGTTGTTATATTAGAACTCATCGATGAAAAAAACGAACCATAACTCAAATAAAAATTCCCGGAGTATCCATGAAACCAGGTTGGATTATAATCAGGCTTTATAATCTTTAATTGTTCCATAAATTTATCAATGTAACCAAGGCTCATCGCATACGGAATCATAGCTTCTACTGTATAAAATTTTTCTGCTTGCCATTTATAATTTCTGTCCATACTCTTAAGAAATAATTTAAGTCCATCAATTTTAAAATCTAATTCATCTCCCAAAGCAGTTCTTCCAATTAATTTTCTCGATAAGTAAAACAAAGCACCTGCAAGAATTATGTTGGAAGTAAATAATGCGAACAAACCAATAACTAACAGAAAACCTCTTTGAACTTTTGGATTTTTTACATAATATTTCTTCTCAACTAGAGATTTAAAAACGCTTTCTTCCATGTCCGAATATGTTTTATAAAAATCTTTTTTTAGATTTTTTGCATCCACTTCATTTCCGTTCTCAAACAAGCGATCGTACAGTTCTTCTTCAAATTTCGCGAGACTACTATCTTTTTCTTTGAGTTTTATAATTTTTTGTGTGACTTTGTCTGGTGCTAACGCTTTTCTATTTTTTATTTCTGAAAGCGCTATATATTTTCTAATTGCTAAATCAAAAAGTGTTGCTACTATATCATCTCTTTCAAGTCTTGCAGTATCAATGGTTCCTGCTAAAGCTGGCGCAAGCCTTTCCCCTTTTTCATCTTTAGGAATCTCAAAATTTACAGATGGCTTTCCAAATCTTTTTTTATTCTTATATTTCTTATACCAAAAGAGGATCATAGACGGGATTAAAAAATTAATTATTAAATAAATAATTCCTAAATTTTTAAAAATAAACGCTGCAATTTTTTCTCCTGTTGTTTTTGAAAGCTCTTTCAATAGTATACTTTTGGGAAACGTATTAACTGGAAATCCATAAACTACGGTAAATCCTTCCCCAGAATTTAAAGTATTAGTGGCTATTACTGGATTATATTTTTGCGGAGGAAAGGTACAAAATTGTGCGTTAAACGTAGAGTCTCTAGTGAAACATGCAACTCTATTAGTTTTTACTCCAAAATCAGTAGTTAAATTTACAGAAACTTTTTCAATTGGAATTTGCCAGTCATTCCCAGTCGCATTCCAATAAATCTCATCATGGGTCTCGTAGTTACTCCCTATTCCATTTTCTACAGTATATGAAATTTTATAAATGTGTTTCCCTGTAATTTCTTTATTTGCATTTCCTATTTTAAAATAAATCTGCTCTTTTGATTTAGTTGTTTCAAAATTTTCCTCTTCTCCATCTCTTTCTATTTCTACGTTTTCAATTTTAATAACTTTATATAAATCTTCAACTTTTGAATAAAGCGGAATATATCTAAAAATTCCATGCCGGTCGATATTCTCAAAGTCATAATTAATAGTCTCCGTAACGCTCATAGTACCGTCTCTGTGAGCAACAATATTCACATCAAACGAGTCAATTTTTTCAGCATAAGCTTGGGATTTAGAAATCAGAAAACTAAACAATAAAAAAACCAATAATAGAATCTTTTTCTTCATTACCAAAATTATACATGAGTTTTTATGTATAATCTAAGGATGAAATTAATTTGTTTAAATCTTTGGGGTGGAACACTTTTAGATAAGATTTTGAACTTTATCAAAACCAATAGTAAGGACACAGATATTTTTTGTTTTCAGGAAACTTATACTTCTCCAAAAGAAACAAGAACACCAAGTGATTATCAATCTAACATACTCGAAAAAATATCAAAAACTCTACCTAACTATAATTACCATTTTTCGCCTCAATTTCATTATAGAGATTTTCACTATTCCTTAGATTATCCAATCTCACAAGGCTTATCTACTTTTTGGAATAACTCCCTTAAGCCAATTGGTAAAGGGGAGGTTTTTATTTATGGTGAGGAAAACAAATACGTTGAGATTCCAGGAAAAAATCAGATAATTCCACCTAGAAATATGCAGATAGTAGAATTCGAAAAATTCATCGCCGCTAATCTTCATGGATATTGGGCCCCATTACCAAAATATGATACTCCCCAAAGAATTAGACAGTCAGAAATTATTTTAGAAACCCTGAATAAATACAATAAACCTATTATCCTAGTTGGAGATTTTAATCTGGGAATAAATACCAGATCTGTTCTTATGCTTGAAGATGCAGGCTTCAAGAACTTAGTCAGGGAATCTAAAACAAACACGACAAGAAGCTCTCTTTATAACATTAAATGGCGCGCTAATGATAAGTTTGCAGATTATATTTTTACAAAAAATGTAGATATTATAAGTTTTGAAGTTATGACTGAGGAAGTCTCCGACCACCTGCCACTTGCTTTAGAATTTAATACCTAAACTTTTCCTTCGAGGTATTTTTTTCGTTCGTTTTCGGAAAATTTTTCTATTGCGTATCTAAGTGCAGTTCTCCCCATAGTTTTATAATGTTTTTTAAGAAATGCTTCTTCTGTTTTTAAATCTCGGTTTCCGACTTCTCTAAGCATCCAACCCACTGCTTTTTGAATTAACTCGTTTTCATCCGTTATCAAAATTTCAGCAATACTAATCGCATCATCATAGTCGTTATTTTTAATAAAATAATATGTAGAAATCATCGCGATTCTTCTTTCCCAAAGATTAGAAGATTTTGCCAATTTATAAATTACAGTTTTTGGTTTATCTGACAAATATGCGCCAACTATTTTATCAGCCGATGAATCAACTAAGTCCCAATTGTTGACAAATTTTGCATTTTTTAAATAGAATTCATAGATTCTTCTCTGAAGCATTTCATCATGTTGAAATTGATGAACTAAAATGAGA
This sequence comes from uncultured Gammaproteobacteria bacterium, assembly GCA_964366705.1. Taxonomy (GTDB): domain Bacteria; phylum Patescibacteriota; class Microgenomatia; order Levybacterales; family UBA12049; genus 2-01-FULL-39-10-A. The sequence goes on from CAYIUZ010000006.1 coordinate 5,906, forward strand.
AGCGCTATCAGTCTTTCTTCGTGAATTTCGCTTCTTAAAAGCTGAAGCATATCTTCAAAGCCTAAATCACGATATTTTAGTGCTATTTTTCTACTCTCGGGGACTGGAATTCCTAAAAAAACATCACCGTATCCGTACTCCCCCTCTCCAGTCTTAAAAAAACCGGCTAGAGTTTTAGCCTTCTTTTTGTTTTCTAATTTTTTAACGTCTTTCTGAAGATTAAGTAACATTTTGTGTGGCCTCAATTATATATATTTTTGAGGCTAAAGTCAATCATTTTCTTATTAAGATACGAAGTCTTTTTCGCATTAATAGAATTTGCTAGACTATATTAATGCCCATAAAAAGTCTTACTTCGGAAGAACACAAAAAACTTCTTAGTGAGTTTGGATTAAATAAGCTCCCTGAAAAAAAGACAAAGTCATCTTTTCGGCTATTTCTTAATCAATTTCAAAATCTATTTTCCTTTATGCTTATAATTGCTGCTTCGCTTTCTTTTTTAGTAGGAGATTTTATAGACGGATATTTAATCCTAATAATTTTAACCCTTAATGCAGGTCTTGGTTTCTGGCAGGAATATAAAGCTTCTCATGAACTAAGACTTTTAAAAAATTATGAACCGCCAATGTCCCGCGTCATTAGGAACGGAATAGAAGAAGAGATTCCAAGCGAAACACTTGTACCCGGAGATGTTGTCATACTTGAAGCTGGAGGCAAAATACCAGCTGACGGAAAATTAATCGAAGGTTATGAAGTTGCAGCAAATGAATCTGCTTTAACCGGTGAATCAATTCCTGTTGGAAAAAATATTCTGGAAAACAATATGCTTTTCCTAGGTACATGGATGGCAAATGGTACTGGTAAAATGCAGGTTATCTCAACGGGCAGCAACACTAAGTTTGGGAGAATTGCATTAAATCTTGATAATATTCTCGAAGAAAAAACTCCGCTTGAAATTGATTTAAATAAACTCGCGGTCAAAATTACTCTTTTAATTTTTTCGATCGCTGTTATTCTTGCAATTATCACTTATTTGCAGGGGGTCAAAGCTATAGATGTATTTCTCGGTAGCATTGCTCTAATTATTGCTGCTGTTCCAGAAGGACTTCCGGCAATAATTACTGTTTTACTGGCAATTGGTATACGTAATATGTATAAAAAGAAATCGCTTGTTAGGAAAATGAGCTCCATAGAAAATCTTGGTACTACGGATATAATCTGCATTGACAAAACAGGAACTATTACTACTAACGAGATGGCTGTCAGAAAAACTGACGTAGAGAGAATAAATATACAAGAATTTAAAAAATGCGCTGTTCTTTGCAATACAGCATCTCTAGTCTTAAAAGAAGCAGATGGTTGGGACATTTTAGGAGATACTATGGAAGGAGCGATACTTCTCTGGTCAAATAATAACGGTGTGAAAATTGACACTCTAAGATTTGAAAACAGAAAAATCAGAGAAATACCATTTGATTCAAAAAGAAAAATGATGAGCGTATTTGTTGAAAACGGAAAAGACGTAACCCTTTATGCTAAGGGGGCGCCAGAAGTAATAATTCCTTTATGTAATCTTACGCAAAAAGAAATTAATAACTATGAAAAATCTTATATGCAAATGGCAAGCGATGGCCTAAGAGTATTAGCTCTTGCAATTAAAAACGGCGTAAATGAAGAAAGAGCTGAAAAAGAAGAAAGCTCGCTTACATTTCTGGGCTTAATTGGAATAGCAGATGAACCTAGACCTGAAGCCAAAACAACTATCGAAACTGCAAGACGTGCGGGAATTGAAATCGTAATGATAACTGGGGACAATGAACTGACCGCAAAATCAGTTGGAAAAGAGGTCGGATTACTTTTAAAAAATGACGAGGTTATAACAGGAAAAGAACTGGATTCTCTTTCCGATAATGAACTTAAAGACCGTTTGAATAAAATTCGAATTTACGCAAGGACTACACCTGAACATAAGCTTAGAATTGTTTCAGCATTTCAAAATATAGGTAAAGTCGTAACTGTAACAGGAGACGGAGTAAACGACTCTCTGGCTCTTAAAAAAGCTCATATTGGAATTGCAATGGGGAAAACTGGAACTGACGTAGCAAAAGAGGCAGCTGACATTATAATTCTTGATGATAACCTGTCAACCATAGTCACAGCAGTCGAACATGGAAGGTTAATATATTCAAATATTATAAAGGTGGTAAGGTTTCTGTTAACTTGGAATTTATCGGAAGTACTTTTAATAGCAGTTGTAATATTTTTAGGATTCCCTGTTCCGCTTCTTCCTGCGCAAATTTTATGGATCAATTTTGTAACTGATGGAGTGCCAGCAATTAGCCTTGCAGGAGATAAATCTACAAAAAAAGAGATGCTTTTGCCTCCAAGAGGAAAAGCTCATGCTCTATTTAATTTAAATACCTTAAGCTTTATATCGTTTTTCGGGCTCCTTATATCAATTTTAAGCATAATTGGATTTGTGTATGGAATTAACTCTCATGGCCTTGAATACGCAAGAAGAATATCTTTTACTATTATGATAGTTTCGCAAATGGCATTCTTAATTTTTATTATTCGAAGAGGCTATTCAATATTATCAAATAAGTATCTACTCTTATCCGTATTCCTAGTTTTAGCTATTCAATTTCTAATATTGACATTTTCTCCGCTTCAACTTATCTTTGGAATCTAGATGGTAAAAAATATTGTCCTAAGTTTAGCTGTAATGATTTTTGTTTTTGTTTTTGTTAATCAGTACAGAAATGGGTCTATTTTAAATTCAAATAAACCAACAACCGTAAATTCTACTGCTCAAACAGAAGGCTCGAATTCTACACCGGAAAAAATTGCTATGGTTGCCGAAAATCTAAAAACCCCATGGTCGCTCGCATTTCTTCCAAATAACGACATTATTTTTACCCAAAGAAATGGTTCTCTAAAATTAATATCAAACAATAATATAACTACAATCGAAAAAATTACTGATGTCTTAGAATATGGCGAAGGCGGATTAATGGGCTTAACACTTCATCCAAATTTTTCTCAAAACAAATATCTCTATGTGATGTATACATATAAAGGTGAAGGCAATAATACTCACAATAGAGTTGTGAGATATAAATTTAAAGATAACTCTCTTTCTGAAAGAACTATTATTATAGATAACATTCCAGGCGCGATTTATCATAACGGCGGCAGAATTAAATTTGGACCTGATGGATATTTATATGTAACCACTGGAGATTCACTGGAGCCTTCCCTTGCACAAAACACTAATTCATTAGCTGGAAAAATTCTTCGGGTAACTGACGAAGGAAAAATTCCAGCAGAAAATCCATTTAACAATCAGGTTTATTCCTATGGACATAGAAACCCTCAGGGTATTGCCTGGGACACTTCAGATAGACTTTGGCAGACAGAACACGGAAGATCCAGTCCTTCTGGATATGATGAGATAAATATTATTCAGAAAGGCAAGAATTATGGCTGGCCCCAAATACAAGGATCTGAAACTAGAGCGGGAATGCAGTCCCCTATTGCTCAGAGTGGAAATGAAACATGGGCACCTGGCGGAGCTGTTTTTATAGGCGATTCATTTTTTTATACTGGGCTCAAAGGAGAAGCTTTATATGAACTAAAAGTAGAAAACGGAAATGCATTAATTACCAAACATTTTCTTAATGAATTTGGAAGAATTAGAGACGTAATCCTTGGACCAGATAATCTTCTTTATGTAGCAACAAGTAACCGTGACGGGAGAGGCGATCCTAGTACAGGGGATGATAGAATTTTAAAAATTGACCCAAAACAGTTTTAAAAATCAGAATCTTTTTCTAGTAGAGAAAGCTCCTGATCCAAAGATCCATCTGCCTGAGCCAATCCTACGATTAGATTATCTAGATCTCCTACTTGTTCTACCTGCGCTACCTCTACTGGCGTAGGCTCTGATGTAACCACAGGCGCCTGAGTTGGTACTACTGCAACCTGATTATTAGATTTTGGCGAAAACATCATATAAAACGCTGCTACCCCAACTAGCGAAACTGCAAATAAACCGAGTAAAACTCCATAAAATAAAAATCTTTTCTGTGTCTTAGGTACCGGATTCCCCACTTGCTCTGGCGCTGGACCAGCTGGAGGAACAGATACTGGTGTTGGATTAATTGGATTTATTGACTGTGCTTGACTATTCATCGGGTCCATTATTCTATCTCCTCCTCACTTGGCGTTGGGCTTACTTTTATAGGCGTTACTGTTTTAGCCAAATCTCTGACTGCTTTTACAAATGTATGGATCGATTCTTTATATGCTTTGTTTGCTTCGATCAACTCTTTCATATCATCCTTAAATGCATCCACTTGAGCTTTTGGATCAGTTGCACTACAGTCAAATTCTTCTCCGCTTGCCTTAGCAGCTTCCATCGCAATATTAACATTCTCCTTATTAGCTGCAACTTCAGCCTCCAAATCAGTATAATTTGAGAGTATATAACCTTTTGGAACTAATTTATTATTATAAAATTCATCAACTCTTTGATAGATTTTTTCATGCCCTTTAAAAATTACCTCCGCTCTTTTTTTCATCATGGAAACACGGTTTCCTATATTTTTTTCTCTAGCCTCACATATTCTTAGTCTTGCTTCACTCAAACGCTCTTCTTTTTTTTGAGCCATTTCAGTTATCCTAGCTTCTTTTCTATCCTTAAGTTCTTGATTTTTTTCTCTTGCTTCCTTTATCCTTTCTTTAACATTTATAGGTTTCACTCTTTTAATAGTTGGTGTTACACCTTGGGTGACCTCAGATTCCACATCATCAGATTCTTCATTCTGAGCAAATGTATTAGAAGTATAAAATACCCCAAGTAACAATAAAGACAAACCTCCCAATAAAAGCGTTTTAAATATTTTTTCCATCTAATTTAGGTTACTTTTTTTAAAAAATAATGTCAAGTCGCATCAATAAAGCTTAATCAGAGCGTAAATTCTAACACCACAAATACTATATAAATTAATATCATAAAAAACCCATTTCGTATGGAGATATAATTATTTGTTTTAGAGAAAAAATAAAACAAACTTAATGCTGTTAACACAAAAACAAAAGTAATCATAAAATTATTTACAGTTAAAACTTCACCTTTATTAAGAATTGTGAATATTCCAAAAAGAAGAGTATTTGCTGCGGCTGAACCTAAATAATCACCCATTGCGACATCTTTTTTACCTTCTATGACGGATCGAATCGCAATTGACATTTCCGGAATATTTGTTCCAAGAGAAACAGCAATTAATCCTACATAAAACGCAGAAATATTTAAAATATCAGCAAAATAAACAGTCTTATCGACGATAATATTGCTTGATATAAAAACTATTCCAATACCAAGAAGAACTTTTAATATGTCTTTATATGAATATGATTTAACACTAAAAAGCTTGGAATTACCGTTATCAAATATTCCATTCTTTCTTTCTATGGTAAAAATTAAAATAAGGTATAGTATTACAAGAAGAATGCCCTCGATACTCGAAACTCTTCTGTCTAAAACTACAATGGAAGGCGCTAGTATTACACCTAATGTAATCAATAATGTATTATTTTCCAGTTCATGCTTCAGGCTAACTCCCCTGCCAAATATTGCGAGAGCAGGAATTATAATTAAAAACAGAACCGGTATACCCCCGATAAGATTTCCCGCGAATATTTCAGGATCATTTTCAGCTACCGCTTGAAGACCAACTGAAAATTCTGGCACAGATGTCAAAAGTCCTAAGAAAATAAACGAAAATGCAAATGATGAAAGTCTAAGTTTATCTGAAAATCTGCTAGTCGAAGAAACAATAAGCCCTGAACCAAACCAAATGAAAACGAACGCTATCAAATATAAAACCAAACTCAGGAGCATGAATAAAGATTAGCATATTTCTCCCATCTTTCAAAAGCTTGTCAGCTTTTTGTGTCAGAATTTTGTCAAGTGTAATAAGATATGCTATATTAAATTTAACTTATGCCAAGAAGTAATGGAGACTCGGAATTAGAAGCAATAATAGAAGAAAAACATGGACTTACCGGTTCAGAAGGAAGATCCATTACTGATCCTGAAATCCCTCCCCAATCAATTGTAAGCAGACTGAAAGGAAAATTTAATTTAGGGAGAACTAGTAAACCGCTAGGCGAATTGATTGGGGATGATGGAATAAATAGATTAGGCGAACATGAAACGGAAGCTGTAGTCGATGAAAGAAGAGGCCTAGCTCCTCACCAGGTAGGACCTCTTACTGACCAGGCTCCAAAACCAACTCAACCAGAAGCCCCTCGTCAGCCTGGTGAAGGCTCTGTTTAGCTTTT
>CAYIUZ010000007.1:0-12075 GCA_964366705.1 uncultured Gammaproteobacteria bacterium
TCATCATATTCTCCCTAGCTTTACTTGAATTAATAACTCGTGATATTCTGGGACTACCTGGATTTGGATCGTAATCCTACTTTCTTGCAATTCCCCCAAATTTTACCTACGATAAAGTTGTGGGAAAAAAAATTTCTATTTTACTTATATTTTTCTCCATATTCTTTTTATTTACTACAGGAAAATCAACAGTAAATGCGGAAGTTATTCCCTGCAGGGCTGATGGGAGCTACTGTACAAAATGCAAAGTTGACGGTAATAATTGCGTCGTAAGCGATACTCAAACTCAATGCAATGGATACGATCCAGATCCTGAAGTATGTAGAATTGGCGGCCCAATTGGACCCTCAAATCTACAACAATGTGAAGGCGCAGGAGGGAACGGCTGGGTAGGAAGCTGCAAGGAACCAGAAGAACCAATTAACGGGTGCTACTACCTTGATCCCCTTACTAAGAATTGCATCAGTCGCAACGATAACAGAAATTGCCAATATAGCACTCCCGAAGCCTGCGAAGCCGCAAGGACAGCGCCTATTACTGAAAAAAAATTTAGGTGCAATAGCTCAACTAAAACCTGCTCTCTTGCCCCAGACTGTACAGATGATGACTCCACTTGCATGACTAACACAAGCTGCGAAACCGCTTGTACTAGCGGGCAAACGCTCCAAGAAAACGACCCCCTGTCTCTCCCCTGTGTCAAGAATGGGTCATCTTACTCAGATGCAAAGGGTTGCTTAAAGATTAAAACAGCACTGGGAAATGTTAGGACTGATTCAGCGGGATTTACCAGGTGGATGCTTGGATTTGTTTTAAGCATTTCTGGTGGAATAGTAATAATAATCATAATAGTTGCTGGATATAAGCTGATGACATCTCAGGGAAATCCAGACAGAGTTAAGAATGCACGGGATCAGCTTACCGCTGCAATAGTTGGGCTTCTTTTCATCATATTCTCCCTAGCTTTACTTGAATTAATAACTCGTGATATTCTGGGACTGCCGGGGTTCGGCTCCTGACGCAGTCAGGAGGATTTAAGATTTAAGAAATATTAGCATTAAACTCGAAATCCGAAGTGCGAAATCCGAAACAAATCAAAATGTCAGAATCTAAAAATTCTAAACAATACGATTTGGAAGATAGAACTTTACAATTTGCCAAAAAAGTAAGAGAATTTATTCGTAAGCTTCCTAAAACGAAGAGTAACTTTGAAGATATTTCTCAGCTCATAAGATCATCGGGCTCAATCGGAGCTAATTATATCGAAGCAAATGAGTCATTCAGTAAAAAAGACTTTATTTTAAGAATTAAAATATCAAGGAAAGAAGCCAAGGAAAGCAGATTCTGGTTAAAGCTTGTTGAAATAAATGATGATTTAGAACTTGAAGAGGAAAGAGGGGTTTTAATTAAAGAGGTAACTGAGCTTATGAATATATTCGGATCAATTATCAGAAAGTCTGAGTAGTTTCGATATTAGAATTTGGAATTTAGGAAATTGTTTCGAGTTTCGAAATTCGATATTCGGATTTTAGAATCATGAATCTATAATCTAATTATGGAAAAACTTGCATTAAAAATTCCCGGAGGAAGAATTGATCCTGTAGCCGGTATGCCTTCAGGAGGTGATGAAACACTTCAGAGCCTAATTACCGGAGGGTTTACCTGGGCTTTTATAATTATAACTATAACTGCCCTTATTTTCCTTATCTGGGGTGGAATTTCATGGATCATGTCACAGGGTGACAAAAGTAAAGTGGAAAGTGCACGCAAAAGAATAACATACGCTATTATAGGACTTATCGTCGCATTTGCTTCATATATGATAATTAACACTGTGGGTACTTTTTTTGGAGTTAAGGTTTTAAATCTTCCCGGAAGCGCACCAAGGTGCGGTGGCGCAACATTCGGAACATGTTCAAATCCAGACAGGCCTTTGTGCAGAAGAGATGCTGATACCGGAAGATACAGATGCCAATGTAATCCTTCTAGACCAGGATGCACATTTTAGCTTCAAAAATGGTACTTGACCCCACACAGCTTAGTCGCCTTAGGCGACAGCGTTTATTTAGGGGTCTGCGCCCCCAAATTGGGGGCTTGACAAACTTTTAAAAACCTCATACGATCATATTACTAATGAAAAAGTTATCTGCCTTATCACTTTCTATCGCTACTTACTTTACTCTTGTTCCCTCAACATTCGCAGCATCAATTAGTATTTGTCCGCCAGATGGCCAGGGCTTTGGTGTATTATGCGATCCAACTGTTCTAAATTTTGAAAATATAGTTGGAACGCTCATACAGCTTGCTTTCGTACTTGCAGTTATAATTGCGTTAGGTTTTCTTATATGGGGGGGGATCCAATGGATCCTTTCCGGTGGGGATAAGGGAAAAGTAGAATCAGCACGAGGTATTATAGTCGCTGCGCTTGTTGGTCTTGTCTTGGTTTTTCTATCCTATTTCATACTTAATATAGTAGTAGGATTCTTTACAAATGCAAACATCAAGAGCCTTAAGCTTCCTACTCTATAATCATTAATATAGTGTTTTAATAACTTCTCTTGTTTTTTAACCACCTCTTTGCTACGCTTGTTTTATGTGGCAAAGCCTTGATTCCACTGGATGCATCGCAGGTGGGGCAGCAACGATTAGCTGTTTTCCTATAATAGTCGGGAATATTATATTCTGGCTTCTGGTTCTGGCTGGAATAGTGGCTGTGGCCATGGTGATCTTCAGCGGATTTAAATTTGTTACCTCAGGCGGTGACCCCAAACAGGCAGAAGGAGCCAGAAAAACCTTAACCTTTGCAATCCTAGGATTAGTCTTGGTACTTATGTCCTTTGTAATTCTTCCTTTTATTGCTAAGGCCACAGGAGTAAAAGAAGCCTGTATAACCAGATTTGGATTTACCCAGTGCGTCCCAGGAGATATTTCGGGTCCTTGTAGTGAAACTAATCCTGATGGATTCTGTAATGGTGGAAAAACTTGCGTCGAGAGTTATTATGGTGGCGGTAGACCAGTCATTAGCTGTCGATATCTTTGTGAAGGAGATCAAAAAGCTCGAGGATGGTGTCCAAACAGAAAAGATTGTCAAGGTAATTATAATGAAAACCTGGGAAAAGTTGTCTACAGATGTAAATAGCTCAATCCTCGCCTACTCTTTTCACAAATAGCTTCATTTTCCCCTAAAATTGATGTATTTCGATAGCCTTGAAACCCATTTTTTCACGTTATATTCTAGTTACTAGTAAATAGATATTAGATACTAGTTAACTACTAGTTTCTGCCTATGGGAACTATTAAATCATACAAAGACCTAATCGTTTGGCAAAAATCAATTCAACTTGTAAAAGAAATTTTTTTGCTCACTGAAAGTTATCCAAAATCCGAACTCTATGGGATAATTTCTCAGATGAGAAGAGCTGCTGTTTCAATCCCATCAAACATTGCGGAAGCTTATGGCAGAAGATCAACTCCTGGCACATCTCAATTTTATTCATTTGCTTATGGCTCTGCGCTTGAACTGGAAACTCAAATAATAATCTCGAAAGAGCTCGGGCTTGCATCGGAAAAAGCATTTATGCGCTCTGAAGATTTATTGCTTGAGATTTTAAAAATGTTAAACAAGATTACCGGAAATTTTAAAAATCAGACACTAGTAACTAATATCTAGTATCTATTTACTAAATTATGGAAAATCATCCCATTCCGCAGGACATTACGGGCTTTCAGTTTAAGCTCATAGGGAACATGACTGTTAAGCAGTTTGCCTATCTGGCAGCCGGCACTGTCCTTGCGTGGTTTTGCTTCTTTATACTGCCTCTTTTCATAGTAATTAGGCTCCCGTTAGCAATAATATTTCTAGCTATAGGCATAGGCCTTGCATTTGTGCCTATTGACGGAAGACCAATGGACGTAATGATCATAAACCTTATTAAGGCTATGTTCGCTCCAACTCAATATATTTACAGAAAAAACGGAGGAAATCTTGCTTCAAGCGCCGCTCAAACTCCCCAAGTGCAACCTCAAAATACAATACTTAGTAATTATCCAGCTCAGATCAACGCTCAACCTGTGCAAGCTCCTCCTGCTCAACAGCCTCTTGCTCAAACAGCCCAGCCTTTTCCTCAGTCTCAACCTCAATTAGTTGTTCCCGCACCTCAGCCTCAACCACAAGTTGCTACTCCTATTCCTCAACCTTTACCCGTACAGCCTCAAGACTCTGGCCCTGGAAAAGTTATTGAATTACCAGACAACTCTCAACCTGCAGTAATCTCCGGAAACCTTGATGATCTTGTTAATGCTAAAGCTGAGGAAGCGGAGGAAAAAATTGAAGAAAATGAAAAAAAACTTGAGGCAGAAGTATCAACTCTTCAAAAAGAACTTAAGGAAGCAAAGGCTCTTGAAAATACTGAGACAAATATTGCAAGCACAGGAACAGCACACCAAAAAACTCAAGAGCTTGAGAAAGCATTAATTGAAGCTTCGAGACAAAGAGAAGAACTAGAAAAAGAATTATTAGCACTTAAAGCAAAACTTGAAGGACAGACTCAGCCAAGATTTAATCCAGGCACAGTAGCTCCCCTACCTCAAACTCAAAGGGTAAGAAAAGTTCCGCCCGGAATGGAAAAAAGCATTGGACTTCCCATTGCTTCCCAGGAGCCAAATTTAATTACAGGAATCGTAAAAGATCCTCGGGGAAATCCCTTGCCAAATATACTTGTCGAGGTAAAAGACCCTGAGGATAACCCTGTAAGAGCATTTAAAACAAACGGGCTTGGACAATTTGCTGCAGCCACATCTCTAACCAACGGTAAATACATTATCGCTTTTGAAGATCCCAAGGGGCAAAATAAGTTTGATACTGTTGAAATCGAAGCCACCGGAACACCAATTATGCCTTTGGAGATAATTTCAGTAGATCCTAGAGAAGAACTGAGAAGGGAGCTTTTTAACTAATATGCTAAATCCTAATTTCAAAACACTAAATCCTAAACAATATCAAAATACAAATAACCAAAGCTCAAACAAGTATGATTTAGAAGACAGAACGTTTGAGTTTGCGAAAAAATGCCGAGATTATGTTAGGAAATTGCCCAAGACAATCTCAAACATTGAATACGGCAAACAATTAATAAGGTCTTCGGGTTCTCAAGCAGCCAATTACATTGAGGCCAATGAATCTTTAAGCAAAAAAGACTTTGGGATGAGAGCAAAAATTTGCAGGAAAGAAGCGAAAGAAAGCAGGCTCTGGCTTAATCTTGCAGAACCGTTAGAAGAAAACCAACGGGAAAAAGAAAATTTAACCCAGGAAGCATTAGAACTTACAAAAATATTTGGGTCAATAGTTGAAAAGTCAAAATAGTTTTTGTTTGAATTTTAATATTTGAATTTATTTAGGATTTAGATATTAGAATTTAGAGTTTTTAAATTAAATTTATTATGAAAAACTCTGCCCAAAAAATTACCGCAACCACACAAAAATTTATCGAGATTGAAGACATAATTGACAATTTAGTTCTTTTGTCAGGAGGGAGTGCATGTTTAATTCTGGAAGTGGTAGCTACGAACTTCGCCCTTCAATCAATAGAAGAACAACAAGTTAAAATTCTTGCATATGCGTCTCTTCTCAATTCGTTATCCTTCTCTATTCAAATCGTAATCCTGAGCAGAAAACTTGATATAAGTTCATACATAAAACTTCTGGAAGATCAAGCAGCAAAAGCAGAAAACCCTAATTTAGCTTCGCAAATTACAATGTATAAAGATTTCGTAGCGCAGCTAGTCAAAGAGAAATCTGTCTTGGATAAGAAATTTTATCTAGCAATCTCGTTTTCTTTCCTGGAAAAAGGCGCTGGTGGAATTTTAAATACAAACAACAAACAAGCCATGATAATGGATGCAAAAAATCTTCTTATGTCTAAAACCCAATCCGTTACTCAAGAACTAATGAGAGCAGGTGTAAAATCAAAAATTCTTGAAAGAAATGAATTAATAAGGCTATTTTATGAAATTTATAATTCTGACAGCGGCGCGCACATTTCGGATGAACCAAACACAACAATGGTTAGAGCTAATTCTTAATTTGAAATTTAAAATTTGAAATGAAACTAAAAGGTTAAAAATTAAATTATTGAAAATTCAATGAAAATTGAAAATTAATAATTGAAAATTGACTTTCTATGAAATTATTTAACAAAAACAAAACAAATCAAATTCCAACACTGCCTATCCCAGGCTCTGTTCCCCATCCAGCAAGCGAAGGGATAAAAAGAATAGAAAGAGGCATGAATTCTATAACTGACATAATAGCTCCTCCATCCATAGAAGTTGACTTTGGTCATATTCGGGTTGGAGAAAAGTTTTATAAAACTTTTTTTGTCGTAGGATACCCTAGGTTTGTGTCCCCAAACTGGCTCGAACCTTTAATTGACTTTGATCATTCACTGAACATTTCCATGTTTTGTTATCCAACTTCGTCTCCTGACGCATTGGTTGACTTAAGAAGAAAGATTGGAGAAATGGAAGCCACATTAATGGAACAGGAGAAGAATAATAAAGTACTTGACCCATCGGTACAAGCAGCCCTTGAAGATGCGCTTGCGGTGCAGGAGGAGCTCGCAAAGGGCATTGAGAGATTCTTCCAGTTCAGTCTTTATGTTACTTTAATTTCAGAAAGCCGCGAAGAGTTAGACGAAGCCTCTAAAAGATTAAAGACGCTTCTAGCGTCCATTCTTGTTATCGCGAAGCCCGCCACTCTTCAGATGGAAGATGGATTTAAATCCACTATTCCACTTGGGCAAGACCAATTATTTTTACCAAGAAATATGGATACAACTTCCCTTGCATCCACCTTTCCTTTTACATCAGCTACTCTTACCCAAGACAAAGGTGTTATGTATGGAATTAATCAACTTAATGGCTCTTTAATTATTTTTGACCGCTATTCACTTGAGAACGGGAATGAAGTAGTTTTTGGAAAATCAGGATCAGGAAAATCATACTTAATCAAACTTGAAGTCATGAGACAATTCATGTTCGGCACCGAAGTTATCGTAATTGATCCTGAAGGCGAATACGGAATCCTTACCAGAGCTATGGGAGGCGAATATGTGGAGTTTACTCCTGCCTCCCCAGTGAAAATTAACCCGTTTGATTTATCTGGAAGATACGAGGAGGGAGAAAATGAACTTGGCCTTAAAATTCTTTCGCTTCATGCGCTTCTAAAAATAGTCATGGGAGACCTTGATGCCTCACATGATGCGATCCTAGACCGAGCGCTTGTTGAAACATACAGACAAAAAGGAATTACCACAAATCCAACCACGCAAACCAAAGAGCCACCCTTAATGGAAGACTTGTACAAGGTCTTAAATGGAAACGAAGACCCTATCTCAAGAGATCTTGCTTTAAGACTGGAAAAATTCATAAAAGGAAGCATGGCTGGAATATTCAATCAGCAGTCAAACTTTGATATAAAAAATCCCCTTACTGCTTTTTCTACCCAAGGACTTGAAGATGAACTACGCCCTGTTGCAATGCACATAATACTAGACTTCATCTGGACAAAAGTAAGAAAAGACCTAAAAAAACGACTTCTGGTTCTAGATGAGGCTTGGTATCTCATGAAATATCAAGATTCAGCTTCATTCATTCATGGAGTTGCGAAAAGAGCGAGAAAATATTATCTGGCTTTAACTACAGCTACACAGGATGTTCAGGATTTTCTTTCCACTGATTATGGAAAGGCAATTCTTTCAAACTCTTCAATTCAAATGCTCTTAAAACAGAGTCCAACTGAAATAGATTTAGTTTCTGAAATATTTTATTTATCACAGCAAGAAAAACAATTGCTTCTTTCGGCAAACGTAGGGGAAGGCCTCTTCTTTGCAGGCCAAAGCCATGTGTCTATGAAAGTTCTCTCTGCCCCATTTGAGCATAATCTGATAACCTCAAACCCCGAGGAGCTTTTAAAAAGGGCTCAGCAGGAAAAAATAATGAATGACGCTTCTCTTGGCGACACCCAAATCCCAGGCGTAATACCGCCCCCCCAACCAGCTCAGCAACCAACCCTAAGCAGTGATGCGTCAGCGGATCAAAGCCTAACTCAAGCTCAAGTAATTCCAGGATTTTCTGATTTTGATAAAAGCACATAATTATGGCAGATGATTCGAAATTAATTATTGAAAATGCCAAGTGGTTTACTAAGCAAATTGAAAACCTCTCTCCTGCTGACCAAAATACAATCTTAATAACTAAAGACTTTGCAGAATTCGAAAAAATCTTAACGAACAATGGGCTTCTAAATTCCTTAGGGCTTTGGCAAGGAAGAGCAGATCTTGGAACAGCGAGATCATTAGGAGCCGAAATATCAACTACTTCAGCAAAGCCTTCCACATCAAAAGAACCATCATCAACTCTGCCTGGATTAGGTGCAATAGGCGCTTCTGCGGGATTATTATTAGCTAGGGAAGAAAGCTATAATGATACGAAAAAGAGAGCAAAAGAATATGCTGATAACGCAGTCAGAATCTGGAATGATCAAGAAAAAAAATACAAAAAAAACCCTCCTAAAAACCCCGATTTAAATAGAGCTAGAACAGCTCGAGAAGCATTTGAAAGAGCAGAAAAAGATTATCATGACATGCTCACGATGGACCTTTCAAAAACCAAAAAATGGCTCACTGAGAATCCAGGTGACATTCCTCTCGCTCAGGCAATTGATCGTAGAGAAGTAGAAAGAAAAAATCTTACCTACGAAGAATTTAATGCTGTAAGAGATAGATATACATCGCGCTCTACAAGAGACGCAGAATCGCTAGTTCTTGCAGGAAGAGAAATTGAAATCGAAAGCTCAAGGTCTACTGCAAATGCAGAAATTCACGATAGGTTCGTTTTAAACTCACCAAAGCTCGCAAGAGAATGGGCGCAAAAATATAATGACACTGAGCTTTATGCGGCAATAGAAAGAAAAAGATTAAGGGATGAAGCTGCTGCTATTCAAAATCAAAGCAGATTATCAAAAGCGCTAAGAAGAAATCCTACTAGGAATATTCCTCAACCTTTAAAACCCGCTCAGCCTGCACCACCCAACACAACAGCATGGACTCCTATTCCAGCTAACACATCTCCAGGCACACTTCCTCCAAATACACTTAAAAATCAAGGTGCTCCAAACACACTAAAAAGCGCTCAACCTCCGACTACTCAACCACCTCAAGGCATTAGGAAAAAATTAAATTACTATAGCCCCGGACAAATTAAAAGCAGGGCAATAGCAAACGCGCAAAACAGAGCTATTAATTCTAAAATTGGCCAAGGATTTCAAAAAACTCGGCTTGGCAGACTAGGCTCAAAACTAAACAGTGTCAGTAAAAGACTAAAAAGATTTCTTAACCCCTTAGACTATCTGCTAAATTTACTTAAGAAATCTTTTATTGGATCTGTAGCAAGCGCGATAAGTGGAGTTGTTTCTACGGCGCTCAGCGCAATCGCGGGAGGAATCGTAGGAATAGGCGGAACAGTTGTGATGCTTACTTCATTAATACTTGCAAAAATATTAACAGGCATCGGCATAGCCGTTTCTACCGTGAGTCTACCAATCGTAGTAATTCTAGCAATAATAATTTTTCTTGTTATAACGATTTTTTCCATATTCTTTGCTCCCTCAGGAGATGATACTTTTATACCTGAAGAGGCTATTGTAGAAAGTCCATATGCAGGTATCTCGTATTTTAAAGTAGGCCCTCGCGAAGTATTAAACGGCGAGAACATTACTTATCAAATTGGAGTGATTCATAATTCACGGGAAGCAAAGTGCAAGCTTGAAGATATTACATTTGTGGACTCGATTCCTCCACGATCGGTTTTGGTGGAAAGCCCTGAGCTTACAACGGGAAACTACAGAGTAGACCCCGACCCTGAAACTACAGTGAAGTGGAAGCTTACTGAGAATCTTACGTCAGGTAGTGGATTTGCACCAATGAGCTTTACATTTAAAATTACAATCGACCCTGAAGATGATGTAACCATTACAAATAGGATTTATATCGAGGGCTGCGCTGCTGAAATTTCAACACCAGACGACAGCGGAGATCTATTTGAAGGAGCAAATAGTCCGCCCACAACCAATGACTGCGGAAATAGTAATTATGCAACGATTATGGGAACTATTCGTAGAAGATTTGGGGTATCAGCCGCTAACTATGGCGATCCACTTTGCAACTTCTCACTAGACAAACTAAAGGCTGTGCTTGACCGCTTTGAAAGTGATCCGGAAAAAGTAGATTTTTTTATGAAAATAGCTCAATGCGAATCCGTTAGCAGCGGTCCAAACGGATATGGCTCAAGCAATAACACCTGGGGTCATTTTCAAATGGATTCCCACTACTCTGGTAGTCCACCTCAGATTGATCCTTTCAAACCCTGGAAAGAAGAAAATAATACAAAAGGTGATGTTCCATGGCAAAGACAAGCCCAAAATGCGGTTTCATATAATAATGTGCAGGCTGGGCATGGAAACAATTTTGAGACATGGCAAACAGCATACTGTTTTTGCTACTATCCAAAGTATAGAAACAATCGCAAGCTCTGCGGAGACATAGAAGAAGCCCGCAAGATTCAAACCCCTGCTGAGTGCAACAATTCATGCATACCACGCATTGTAAATAATTAATATCGCTAATTTGCTTTTTTACTTTTTAAGTGCGTAAATAAAATAGATGAAAAAAAAATACATAGCTCTAGCCATAGCGTCTATAACTTTTTTAGGAACAAGTAGCCACAACGAAGTTCATTCTCAGGAAAACTTTATTATTGATGCTGTTACAACAATCGTTGGAATTGGGAGTGATGACAGTGACCCTGGCCCAAACCCAGGCCCAGATCAAGGCCCTGCACCAGACTGCGGAATCATCAACGACAGGCTTAAGGACGATTTTGGCGTAATAGTAAAAGAGGGTGGGAGCGGCTGGCCTGACTATTATGCACCAGCCGAAAGCGTAAATTGCGCAGCCAGACAAGGAATCTACAAAGCGTACCGAATACCATCAGCATCTTCGAGGTTTCTTAGACTCCTTGAACCAGGCGATAAATTTTCTATAGAATGCTATAATAACAATAAAGTATTAGGCGCGGCGGGAAGAGTTTTTGACCCACAAGTAATTAAATTTAGCAATTGTTCAAAAATTGCCACAAGCACTTTTGGCCCGTATGCATTTCTATATCTTCATGAGACAGGTCATTTAATGAAACAGAGGCATTACAGATTGCTCCAGCAAGAATTTCCCAGAACACGACTCATGCGAGAAGACCCTAATTGCTTTGCCTCTGAAGGAGTAATTAAAACATATAACAGAAGAGGGTTATCATCCTATTCCCTTATAAGCGAATCAAGCGCTGAAGCAATGGCGCTTTATGTATATAATAAGAAAGATGGGGATTTTGCAAATATAAATAATTTTAAAAATGAATGCCCGTCAATATATAAATGGGCAAAAGATAATGTTTACGGAGGCTACGAATTCAATTAACGATGAGTAAGGTTAATATTTCAGATAAATTATTAGTTGCTCTTGCAGGAATATTTATTTCATTTTTTCTAATACTTTCCTACCTAATATTTTCTACCGATGGGGTGGTAAATAATATATTCAACAATAAAAGTGACTTTGAAAAACTAAAACCAGGCGAATCATCTAAGAGCGACGTGATTAGACTAAAAGGTGAGCCTGTTTCAATAGAAGAGGATGGGGACGTAACAAATCTTTTATACAACACTAAATCTGAGGATTATAAAAATACAGTTACCATTGAGGGGGATAAAGTTAAATATTCCATTGAAAACGTATTTGATTCATCTAGGGGTAGATTAGGTGATTACAAAAAAAGGTATGGCGAACCAAATTTAAAAATGTATGATCCTTATGATGAGGTAATATCTTATTACATATTTTTAGACGGAGGCGTAGGAATATCTACGTTTAATGATGAGGATATTGTTAGAATAATTTACTTTTCACCTCAAAGTCGTGAAGAATTCTTAAAAAACATTAATCCCCAACTAGCCGTGATTTCCTTGGG
>CAYIUZ010000008.1:0-11582 GCA_964366705.1 uncultured Gammaproteobacteria bacterium
AAGGTGGATCTATCGAAGTAGGATGCGTTGGGGATGATGGAGGAGCTACAAATCAAGTAGACCAGAGATGTACAGGAGAAGTTCAGGTTGTTCAACCAAATACAGAGTTTAGGTTGACTAAATGTTCATGTTGGGGGAGTAATAAGGGTTGTCTAAAGGTAGGAAAAGATTTAACTCTGAATCCACTAAATAGTAATAACAGGAGAACCATAACTGTCGTAAAAAGAATTCAGGATACAGCGGCATTTAAAAATAATAGCTGTACTCTAAACTCGACACAAATCAGCAATTATTGCGGTGCAAACGGAGCTCATTTATTAGATAAAAATGTAAAAATTATTTGTGAGGCTCCGCCTACTCCAACTAGAAGTGTAACCAATACACCAACTCCTACAAGAAATCCGTCTCAAACACCGACGCCAACGCCTAGGTTTACAAGTACTCCTACTCCAACTACTCCAATTTGTGTAGATCCAGACAGAGTGACAAACGTAGAAGTAACTTGTAGGAATTGCACCAGTGCAAATCAGGATAATTAATTATGGATATTAAGAATTGGAACGGAAAGAAAAAAGTATTAGCCATTTTAGGGGGCTTGCTCGCAATTGTGGGATTAGTGGTCACTGTTTTTTTAGTTGATAGAGTTCAGGATTTGCGAGGTAGAGCTGAAAAATCGACCACTATTTCTTTAACTCCTCCAAGTCAGACAATTAGTGCAGGTGAAGATGCGAAATTAGACGTGGTGTTAAACCCTGGCACTAACCAGGTTAATTTTGTTAAGTTTACAATTAAATTTGACCCAGATAAATTTGACCCAAGTCTTACCGTGTTTAACGTTGATCCTAACTCTCCTTTGAGAGCAATAGGAGGCAGTAGTTTTACGAGCTATGATGCTGATAACGGAACAGTAACATTTACCGTGGATGTGGGGAGTGATCCTACAAAGGTGGTTAGAGGTAATCCCGTAACGGTAGGGACTTTATTAGTTCCTTCCAGGGATGATTCAACTGGAACGGAACAAATTAGCTTTGATGAGGCAAACACCCAAGTTAGGTCTATTAATGCTACTGACGCGTTTAATGAAAACGTACTGCTTAACACGGTTCCAGCTACAGTTACTATAACTGGCGGAGTATGTGTGGAGAATGTTGGATTCTGTTCATGGGATCCATCAGAAAATGCCACAAGTTATCACTACATAGTTACGGATACAGAGGACAATAGTGTAGTCGAAGAAGGAGATGTAGATAGTGATACTACGCAAATAGATTTTCCGACTGAAGACGGAAAAACTTACAAATGTGAAGTTGTAGCAAAAAATGAATGTGGAGAGAGTAGTCCATCCGAAGGAGAAAGTACTTGCGAGATTCCATCCGTTACACCAACTCCAAGTAAAACAGGTACTCCAACGCCAAGTAAGACTGGAACACCAACTCCATCAAAAACGGGCACACCAACTCCGAGTCCATCGGATTCCCCAACGCCTACAAAAAAACCTACGTCCACACCTACGCCTACGACTCCAGGTGGAGCTACAAATACTCCAACTCCTACAACTCCTCAGGGTGGAGCAGAGACGCCTACGCCTACATTTACCCCAACTCCCACTCCAGTTGAGATAGTAGTTTCGACTCCAATTCCTACCCTTCCTCCAACCGGAAATCCGGTGGTTATAACCGGACTTATCGGAGGATTCCTATTCTTGCTTGGAGGATTAGCGCTCCTTTTCCTCTAATTTAAATTTGCTATAATTTCACTAATGAGTGAACCGGGCGAAGCGGATCAGCCGACAAAAAAAGATAGATTTTTAGATAAACCCCAGACTAGAGAAGAAGCTATCTGGACTCAAGATCAAGCGCTAAGTTTATTAAGAGATGCTTACAAGAATGTTCCTGATGTTTTAAGACTTTTGCAATGGCAAGGAAGTGCCTATACGTTGCCGCCTTCTGTATCGGGCAATCCTTTATACCAAAATATATATGGATCCAGAATAGTAACCCCTGATACCATAGAAATATCTTTCGGAGCAGTGAGAAATCCTTCGAGAAGAGTGGAATCTGAGCCTAAAGATGAAGGATTTAGATTTCAAAGACCTGCGCCAATGTACAGGGGAGAAAAAGATGTTGAGACAGAGCATGTGGTTCTGACGTTTGAAGGCAAATTAGAAGTTTTACCTACGAGAAACAATCCGCTGAGAGCACCGGGCTCAGTAAAAGGGGGTCAGGCAATTTTAAGATTTGCCCGAAGCTTCAGCGGAGCAAAATAACTAAGCGGCTTTTGGTAATTCTTCTACGTCATTAACTATCCCGTCATTTGTTTGAAGAAGAATTATCCTTCTTTCTGGAAGCTCAAGCCATTGTTTTATCCATGTTTCTTGAAGAGCCTTGCCTGCTATTAATCTTGATAATTCAATATTTGGCGTTTCGATTATTATTTTATCTGTATTTGAGAAAGGTTTTGTTGGATCCCCATAATTTAGCAAACATTTATCTCTAATAGGGTAACTTAATTGATCTAGCGCTGCTTCTGTTTCTTTTTCTCCTATTTGTACTGTTTCATGGGACCCTTCCGTAAATAGAGTAATTTTAAACATAGATCCTGGGACGGATGCTAGCTTAGGAAATTTTTGCCTTGCGGATCTGCGGTCTGTAGTAAGAAGTACCATTCTTGGTTTCTGAACTCCCTGTAGTTCATGTAAGTCAGGATAGAGTCCCTGCATTTGTTGTGCCAGCTTTCGGTGACGTCTAAGAAAAGCTTGGACATTTTCAGGAAGATTGTATTCTTTAAGTGATGGTATGCCGTTTGCGTATATAATGCCCGGATCGTAATGTTTTGGATCTAGATATCTTCCTAGAACTGCTGATCTGACATCTTCTTCTCCATCATCGCCGACCTGGAAAAATGCTAAAGGGTAGATGTGAAAAGTCCTATGATCCTGAAGAGTGGCTAAGACAGGTTTACCGTGACTAAGAGCAAAAATATTTCTAGCTGTGACTATGGCTTGTTTTACAGGATCATGATCTGCTATTTCTTCTGAAGCAAATCTATATACTCCAGGTTCTTGTATCCGATTATTGCCAATTTCGAGCTTAGCACCCAATCCGCCGCATCCAGTGGGTGTTTTGCCTATTTCAAAGATATCGCTATCAAAATGGGAATCTGCTATCCAAAGGCCAATTGATTTATCAGACGCTAGGCGGGGAGCTGGATCTGAGGCTGCTGCAACTTTACGTATTGCTATTTTAGTTGAAGTAAGAGTTCTTGCATCTGCACAGCCTTCTACGGCCCATAGCTCTCTCTGTTCTTCTTTTTTTGTAAATTCTTCTCGTGCATCTTTAGCTTCAGGTGAATCATTATCTATCCAAAAACTTTGAGCAGTAATATCAAGCTGTTCTTGTCTAATTCCTCTTTCAATAAAAAGTGGTCTATCTGGTGATGTCATAGGCCTGTAATATATCATACGAGGCTAATGTTTGCAATTGTCAAATTTGAGAGAATGTAGTATATTTGTCTTTTATGTCAGACGCACATGATACATTTGCTACAGCTGTGGGATGTATGGACGGAAGGGTTCAGGGTCCTATCGCGGAATATGCCAAGAAAAAATGGGGAGTAAAATATGTCGATGCTATAACAGAAGCAGGGCTAGTAAAACATTTCGAGAAAGAACACGAAGCTCATCCGCATACATCGCACATTAAGGAAACAATAAAAATTAAAGTAGTTGACGTTTCTGTTATCAAACATCACTCAAAAGGAATAATTGTACATGGTCATGAGGATTGTGCGGGAAATCCAGTGAGTGATGAAAAGCAAAAAATTGGCATTATTGAAGCGGCGAAAATTATTGGGAAGTTGGAACACGGAGTAGAAGTAGTGCCCGTGTTCGTGTTTAGAAATAAAAAAAAATGGGAAGTTTTGCCTCTTGAGTAATCTATAGTTGCCTTTTTTGGAATAATAAATTAATTCTGATACTTAGGGGTTAAGGAAACTTTATCGATTATAGCTGACACTGTTTCTCTTAAAACAGATTGATTGTGGTCTGTTGTAGAAACTTGAGATTGTGGCAGGAAATTTATATAAGTTGAAGTAGTTCCGATTTTAGTAAAGCTAATTACTGCAACTATGCCTTCACCTTTAATCATTTTATCTCCTGGTTTTATAGCGACCGCATATCTTACTGTGCCAGTTTTTGTATCGATTGTTTTTATAAGAACTGTAGGGTTATCTATGAATGTTCCTGGTTTTATATCTATATTAGTAAGAGCTTTTGGATCAAATGAGAGCTCAATTTGTGCACCGCTTATATTGTCTCCGTTTGTATTTATGATTACATCTGTTTCATATTTTCCATTAGGTGCTTGTCTAACATTCTCAGAAACAGCTAGGGAAGTGTGGGCAAAATCAACTTTGACATTTTTAGGTGTAGATCTAAGAGGAGAAAAATTTTTTGAGGTAAGACTTACGAAAAGTAGTACTCCAGTGAGAATTACAAGGCCTGCAACTAGTAGCCAAGTTTTATTTAATTTATTTTTTCTTGTTATATTGTTTGAATTATCTTCCATATATTATATTGTAGCTTAATCCGGTAAAATTACACCCTGCTGGTTTGCAAATTCTTTTAGGAAAAGTGTGTAATCGTCTTCATTAATAATTCCGTTATCATCTAGATCTGAATTTTCTGGATTATTTGGATCCTGTTCACAGGCTGATGTGTCCTGAGAGAAAATAGAGCATGAGATAAATACATTGTAATCCATGAGATCTATTCTATTTTCAGAAAGATCAGAATTGTTTATATTTCCTGTAATCATATAGAAGTTCTGGGAATTAAGATTTACGGTTTGACCCTGATTTATAGCGACTGACCCTGGATATTGAGAATAAAGATATTTTGGACCCTGGATGTAGAGATTATAATTTCCGCTCTGACCAGTTCCCAGAGAGACTTCAATTTGTGATTCATATTTTTCAGAAGATGGATTATACGTAAATGTATGTTCAAAGAATTCGCCAAATTTAGAATTGTCATTTGTGTTGTAAAGCTTTATCGTTAAATTTCTATTAGTATGATCTGGATTTTTATTTCCGCCAATCGGGATTCTAGGAGTTGTTCCGATTCCGTCAATCCCAAGCGTAAGATTCATAAATGTTCTCCCTGGTGTATTAGTGGGTGTTGGGGTAAATGTTGGAGTAATGGTAAGCGTAGGAGTGATAGTAAACGTTGGTGTAGGAACGTCACCGACTAAATAATATATTTCTTTTACTCCTGCTGTTGTGCTGCCGCTCTTAAGAGTTAAGGTAATTTTATATGAATTTGTTGAAAGATTTGAAGGTCCTTTAACTCTAACATTTGTAATTAATTTTGCGCCTTTAGCTAATTCGAAAGGACTGTCCTTGCCGAAGAAAGCTGTCCATCCGCTTCCAGGAAAAGCTGCGCTTAAAGATAAGGTTCTGGGTTGGCATGAGCCGCTATCATTATTTACTATCTCAATTCCGTAATCTGCTTCTCCTCCATCGTTTGGATCAGGACTAGCTGAGGTTGGCGAAACATTAAATGTAGGTGTATTTTGTACGCAAGAAGGCGTGGGTGTAGAGGTGGGTTCATCAGCTAAAACATTATATGTAGTATTAACTGATTTTAAAGCTCCCCCTGGCTTTGTTACATTTACCGTAATTGTTTTTGGTCCATTTGGTGCATTAAGCGGGGAAGTAACGCGAAGTTTTGTGGACGAACTTTGACCCGAAGCAATTACAAGAGAAGTTTTGTCAAATTTATAAGTCCATGAATTGTTTGTGTTATTCAAGATTGATGCAGAGAGATTATATGTAACCTCAGAGCAATTAACATTATTATTTTTTACAGTAACCGTATAAACGACCTCCTCTCCAGGTTTTCCTACGCCATTTCCGTTATCCGGAGCGACAGTTATAGTTTCGGCATTTTCTGTGCAAGTAGGCCCGCTTGTGGGAGGAATTTGTGCGTTTCCAAAATTCTTATTTGTTTGTGAATTTCCATTTATTAGATTAAAAGTATAGGAAGCGTTGTTAGCAGGGAGAGTTTGTTCCCATCCCGATTTAACTGTTTGTTTCAGGGCATATGAGCCATCGCAAAGACCAGTGAAGCTATATGCGCCATTTGCATCGCTCGTTAGGTTTTTAGTTGTCTCACCAGTTTTTAAAAGCTGAACATTCCATCCGGATAAATTTGATTCGCCGGAATCTAAAGCTCCATTCTTATTCGCGTCATTAAAAACAACTCCATTAACAGATCCCTTTGCAATGATTAGTGAAATTTTGTCATAAATGGTATTTAGATCGTCACTTGTGGGACTTGCATAATATCTGCCTCCGGTTACACTAGCTATTTTTCTTAAGAAATCAGCATTTATTTGATCTCCAACTCCAATTGTAAAAATTATTGTTCCATTGTTGTCATGACTGGCTTTTGCTTCAGCGATTGCTTTATTCTCAGCAGTAGTTGTGCTTACTCTATTTGGGCTTCCTTGAATAACATTTGCTTTTCCGTCAGTTAAAAGAATGATTATTTTTTTGATATTAGCTCTACCGTTTTGTTTTATGTTTAAGTTACCCTTATAGATTCCACATTCTGTGCATGTATCACCCTCAGCAGTTAAAGCACTAATCTCTGTTTTTACCGATTCGTAATTATTGGTTAGAGTTCTGTCAATTGTTGCTTCGGTAGAAAAAGAGGAAAGTCCTACGTGATTTCTTGTGTCTTTAGCTAAAATGTCTACAAATCTTCTTGCAGAACTTTTTGCTTTTGCCATTTTTGTTCCAGTAGTGCCTGCGATAGTTTCCTTCATGCTTCCTGAGCGGTCAATTACTAAGACGACGTCGCTTGGGGAAGCGCCACATGTAGGCGCTGGAGTGACTACTTGAGCAAAGGCAGTATGATTTTTGTATTGATAAAAAATACCGGCAATTAGAAACAAGAAGGAGAGAACTAAGATTTTTTTAAACCTGGATTTCATAAAAAGCGCCTATCTCAGATTATTATAGTATGAGTCTTGTGTCAATAGCCGCGAGGATTTATGATTGGTGATTTATGATTTATGATATGCTAGAATTTCAAAGAAATGATACTTTCGGATGGGGATATTAAAAAAGCGCTAAAAGAAAAGAGAATTGAGATAACTCCAGCTCCTGATTTTTCTACTCAGCTTGGAAGTTGTTCGATTGATTTGCGCCTTGGGGATACCTTTAGAGTTTTTGAGCACAGTAAATATAGTCATATAGATCCCGCAAAAAAAGATTTTTCTAACGAAATAACGCGCGAAATAAAAATAAAAAAAGGCGATGTTTTTATGATGCAGCCTGGGGATTTTGTATTAGCTGTAACACTAGAAAAAGTAAAAATTCCGTCTGATCTCATGGGACGTCTTGAAGGCCGTTCTTCTTTGGGTCGTTTGGGTATCGTAGTGCACTCTACAGCTTCTATTTTTGATCCTGGATGGGATGGAAAACCAGTTCTTGAGCTTGGAAATTTAGGAAGAATGGCTGTTTCTCTTACAGTCGGAATGAGAATCTGCGCCATGACTTTTGAAGAACTAAGTAGTCCTGCCGAGACTCCTTACACTTCTAAAAAATTTGCTAAATATAAATTTCAAAACACCCCGATTGAATCCCGCATTCACGAAGAAAAATAATCATTTCTGTGTATTCCTCTATGATTTGGAGGTAAAAGTCCTGCAATATGTCGTTCTACTAATATATTTGCTCCTACCCAATCGTGAGCTCTAACTAATTCCCCAAGTTCTTCTTGATCTGTAGGTAGTGGTAGGCCAACTTTTACATGGGTCAGTGATCTGTCGTTAAATCCAAGCCCAATTCTTAAACCCCAGCGGGAAGGAAGCTTTGTTTCAGGAACTTGGATTCTAAATCCACCTTCTATTCCAATCGGCACAATCATCGTTTTTTTCCAGCACGATCGGCAGCTGAGATAATGCTCCTCATGGAATCTCTTTCAAAAGCATGCATGCCATTTATTCTTCCGTTTTTATCTCTTTTTCCTCCCATTGTATTTCCTTCAGCGAATACCGCTACGCTAATTCCTGCTTCAAATCCTTCCGACATCGCTTTATAAAATCCTAATAAATTTGGTTTGGTATGTCCCGCATCTACGTCAACCCGTCGAGCTAATAGAAGAGGGGTAAGGTGATTCGTGACAAGTAGCCTATGATCAATTCTGTAGATTGCTTGAATTGTCGGCCCATGCACACCCGTGTCTAGTGTTTGAGCAAGCGGAAGATGGAAACCGTTAAGTCTTTCGTCTTTTGGTAAACCCAGTGTTTCCTCCATTTTTACTTGAGCGTTTGTTACAAGTCTCATGGAGTCAGCATCTTGTTGGGCTGTGTGATTTGAGATATCTGCGGGGAGATATCCTTGTCTTCGAAGTTCTATGTATCTTTCTTGATATCCTCTTTCGTATTCAACAGTTGTCGAATCTGCGATGCGCTCAAATCCACGTACTATTACTGGTTCAGCTAGTCTAACACCTGTATATAGAGCTCTGTCTCTTGCTGTTTTAATTATTGATCTTGGTTTTTGTTCAGCCCCCATATTAGATCGGTATTTTAACATAAATAATATTGTTAATTTGAAAAATGCGTTTTCTGTGTTATATTTCATAGTAACAATAACATGAATTACCACATAGAATTCAATGGTGAGCTTAAGAAAAATTCGTATAAAGGATTATATGTTGCTTTAGAGGGAACTGAAGCATCAGGTAAAACTACTCAGGTTGAAAAATTAAAAAAATATTTTGAATCAAAAGGAAAACAGGTGGTAATAACTAGAGAGCCAAGAAAAGAAGGAGTGATAGGGGATATTATACACAAGGTTTTAAAGGGAGAATTGAAGATGAATTCGCTAGCATTCCAATATTTATTTTCTGCAGACAGGGTTTTGAATCATGAGGAAATTGTAAAGCCTTCGCTTGAAGCGGGGAAAATGGTAATCTCAGATAGAAGTTTTTGGTCAGCAATTGTTTATGGGGTTCTGGATAAAACGGAAGGGGAATATAAAAAAGAAACAATAGATCAGCTTTTAGTAGCGCAATCAATATTATCTTTTTATCATCAGTTTATGGTTCCGGACTATACTTTTTTCTTAAAAATACCTCTTAATATTTCTATCGAAAGGTTACAGAATGAAAGAAAACAGGTAAAAGAGATTTATGAAGATGAAGAAAAAATTGAAAAAATTATAAAAGGTTATGAGTTTGTATTTAAAAATTTTGAAAATGAAATTATAACCATTGATGGATCAAGAGGAATAGAAGAAATAACAATGGAGATAATTAGACTGATAGAGAAAAAGGGTAGTTAACTACGGATATACATGTATATTAGTACTACCTTGTTCGATTGTTTAATTGTTGAATTGTTATGATATTAAGCCCACGAATATTATTGGATTTGGTTAAAAATGAAAATCTTGTTGAGAATCTTTCTGAGAGAGAGCTAACAAATCCTGAGGGGACAGGATTTGATTTGCGACTTGGGGAAGTATTTAAGATTTCTGGGAAAGCATTTTTAGGCGAAACTCATAGGCAAACTCCAGATATAACATCAGTAAAGATTTGGGATCCAAAAAAACCAAGTTCTATAAAAATAAAACCTGGAGATTTTTTTTTAGTAAAGACAATTGAGAAAATAAATTTGCCTTTAAATCTTTCCGCAGTGATTTTGCCCCGCACTACGACTTTTAGATCTGGTCTTTTCATCCGCACAGGACCGATTCAACCAGGGTATTCTGGAGAGCTTACATTTGGTCTTAAAAATGAAGGACCCATTACTGTAGAAATAGAAATGGGAGCTCGTTTTACGCATCTTATCTTCCACGAAATAAAAGGTTTAGGCTCTAAATACAGAGGCCAGTGGCAGGGAGGGCGCGTCTCCGCGACACGTCGCGAGAAGCAAGTATAAAGTAGTAAGTATTAAGGGTTGAAAACGAAAGAACCTTGATACATAATACTGTATACTTAATACCGATTTTTTATGAAAAAAAATCTTCATCCTGAATATCAATACTTAGACCTCGCTTCAGAAATCCTCAAAGACGGAATTCCAATTATCGACAGAGGCACAAATATTGGTCTGAAATCACTTTTTGCACGCCAGATGAGGTTTGATCTCACAAAAGATTTTCCGCTCCTTACTACTAAGAGAGTTTATTGGAAAGGTGTAATTCATGAACTTTATTGGTTTATGTCAGGACAGACCAATATAAAATATTTGGTCGATAATAATGTTCATATTTGGGACGACTATCCATATAAAATTTATATGGGAAAAGTTAAGAAAGGTTTGATCCGCGACAAGAAAGATTTGAGTAAAGATGAATTCATTGGGCGTATTAAAGAAGACAAGAAGTTTGCCAAGTCATTCGGAGATTTACCAAGAATTTACGGCGAGCAGTGGAGGCATTGGCCAACTCGAAAAAAGGGGAGAACCATAGATCAGCTTGCATGGGCTCTTAAGGAAATGAAAGATGATCCAAATGCTAAAAATTTAATTGTTAATTCTTGGAATCCTGAATACCTTTATACGATGGCCACAAATGAAGACGCCTCCAGATATCCAATTTGTCACAACATGTATCAGATGAGTAATCGCGACGGAAAACTTTCTTTACAGCTTTATCATCGCTCGGCAGATCTATTCTTAGGAGTTCCATTTAATATCGCTTCATATGCGCTTTTAACCTCAGTTTTGGCTCAAGTTTCAGGACTGCAGCCTGGGGAATTTATTCATACTTTTGGCGATGTGCATATTTACAATAATCATATTTCGGCTTTTAAAGAACAATTGAAGAGAACGCCTAAGAAATTCCCCAAGATTAAAATTGATCCAAGCGTTAAAAAGCTTGATGATTTTAGACCAGAACATGTGGAATTAATTGGCTATGATCCTTATCCTTCTATCCAAGCAGAATTAACAGTAGCTGGAGGGTTATTTGATCCTAAAACAGGCCAAATGGCCGTGTAAATTAAGCATTAAGTAGATAGTATTATGTATTATGCAAGCGAAGATTAAATCTTTCACAGATTTAAATGCTTGGAGAAAGGGCCACGAATTAGTCCTCGATATTTATAAAATTACAAAAACATTTCCTTCAGATGAAAAATATGGTTTATCTGATCAAATGAGAAGATGCGCAGTCTCAATTACAAGTAATATTGCTGAAGGATTTTCTAGGAGAGGGAATAAGGAAAAATTACAGTTTTATTATATTTCTCTCGGGTCAGTTACAGAGGTCCAAAATCAATTATTGATAGCAAGAGATATTGGTTATATTAAGAATTTGGAATTTAAAAAAATTGCTGAGAAAACTGTGGAAGTAAGTAAATTAACAAACGGATTAATAAAAAGCCTCAAATTCCTTAATACTTGATTCAAGATACTTAATACTACTTTTTAGAGCCGCCTTTTTGCCACCTAACAGAAGTTAAAATTCCCGTAAAAACATCGTCTCCTAATTCTATTGTCATATCTTTTATATATAGCATAAAAATATACTATTCATTTATTATAAAATGTTCAAAATAAGACCTA
>CAYIUZ010000009.1:0-11353 GCA_964366705.1 uncultured Gammaproteobacteria bacterium
ACACGACGCTCTTCCGATCTACTTCGTTTCGATGGGCGGAGGAGCAATGCTTCAATTTTTATCAGGAGCCCCACTTCCCGGAGTTGTTGCTCTTCAAAATAACTCTTGATGAATTTCGTACTTAGATTTATACTCTATAGATGATACCCCAGGACCTTAAAGACATAAGAAATATTACTGTTTCAGGCCGAATTGCCTCGGGCTCTACTACTCTTGCAAAACATTTAGCTGATACTCTCGGATGGCGTCATGTAGAAGGTGGAGATATTTTCTGGGAGAGAGTGAGAGGGAGGCTTGGACTCGATCCGAAAGACACAGATAAAAGACCGGATGATGAAGATAAAGTGTTTGATCAAGAACTTAAAAAGATGTTAACAGATGAGAAGAATCTGATTTTGGAAACAAAACTAGCTGGTTTTAATGCTCAAAATATTCCCGGTGTATTTAAAATACTCGTAGTTTGTGAAGATTCGGCGGGCGTTGATCACATGGATATCAGAATAGATAGGCTTATAAATCGTGAACAGCAGTCACTAGAAAGTGCAAAACAGGAAGTAATTGAGAGAGAAAAAAATGATATTGATAAATGGAGAAGAATGTATGCCAACGGAGATCCGAATTGGATTTATTGGGACAGAAAATACTACGATTTCGTAGTTAATACATATTCACATAATGCTGATGAAAGTCTTAATTTAGTTCTTGAACAGCTTGGTTTTAAAAAAAGATGAACTCCTGCCTGCCGGCAGGCAGGTCTTGAAATTAAAATTTCATAGTGGTAGAGTAGGCTAGTTCTACAGTTAACATTTATGAAGAGTCTAATAAAGTTAATATCGGGAATCATCTTTTTCATAATTATAGTTTCATCTCCTGCTCAAGCGCAGGTGATGGAAGTGACCACAAAGCCTACTGAAAGTATCCCAATGCCCACCACTAGTCTTACTCCAAGCCCGGTTCCCGAAGCTGTCGAATATCAGCTTCCATATCCCGGGATTCTTCCTGGGAGTCCGCTTTATTCTATAAAAATGATTAGAGATCGAATTATTGAAACTTTAACATCGGATCCTGTTAAGAAAGCTAATTTTTATCTGCTCCAAGCAGATAAAAGAACTGCAAGCGCTTTAATGCCTTACAAAAAAAATGATGATAAAATGGCAGAAACTACATTAACAAAAGCTCAAAAATATTTAGAAAAATCTTTAATAAAAGCACAGGAGGCAAAAAATTCGGGGAAAGATGTCGGAGATATTTTTGCAAGAATTAAAGATTCTTCTGCAAAACAAAAACAGGAAATAGAAATAATTAGCGGAAAATCTAAGGGAATAGGACAGTCTTTAGCAGATGACCTAGAAAAGGTAAAAAACATCGAAAAAACTGCAGATCAACTTAAACCGTAAAGTATAGCTTCTTATATTTATTGCACTAATTTTTTACCCGGCCATTTAAATTACCAACGTGTTTTTATACCCGATTTTTCCTGTTATTTTGCTTAATTTTTGCTTATTATAAAAAACGAGGCTAGAAAAACGCTTGATACATTTTGATACACTAATTGTTAGTTGACACCCCTGATTTAGTGCCATATGATCGATCTTGGCACTAGATTTAGTGCTCCGAATTTTACCGTTCGCCTTTTCAGAACTGTTCGTTCACGGCTCACGGAGCAATTTCTGGAGCACGGGTGTCGGAACTTTAAGAATTTGCCCGAAGAAAAAAAACATGAAATGTCCATATTGCGGTTCCCGCGAAACAGAAGTAGTAGAAACCAGAGACAGTGAAGACCTTGAGACAATTAGAAGAAGACGAAATTGTGTTAAGTGCGAGAAAAGATTCACGACCTATGAAAGAGTAGAGAATGTTAATCTGGTAGTTATTAAAAAAGATGGAAGACGGGAGCAGTTTAATAGAGATAAACTACGAAATGGAATTTCTAGATCTTGCGAAAAGACCACAGTATCAGTTGAAGACATTGAGAAGATAATAGTAGAAGTAGAAAGAGAATTAAGAGGCGCTGACTCGGTAGAAGTAGAAAGTAAAAAAATAGGGCAAATGGTGGCAGGTAGACTCAAGAAATTAGACAAGATTGCATATATAAGATTTTCAAGTGTATTCAAAAGATTTGTAGACATAGAAGATTTTGAAAAAGAAGTAAAGAAGTTGATTAATTAGCTAATAGCTTACGGACCACAGACTACAGCTGTAGACCGTAGACTGAAAGCGGAAAGCAAAAATGAAATTAGATGGAGTCCGACAAAAAGTATTTTTAGACAGATATTCTTTAAAAGATAAAGAAGGAAATCCCATGGAACAAACTCCTGATGAGATGTGGAGAAGAGTATCTCGCGGAATTGCCGGACAGGAAAAGAAAGCTAATCAAAAACATTGGGAGAAAAAATTCTATGATGCAATGGACGGATTTAAGTTTCTTCCAGGCGGACGTATTTTAGCTGGAGCTGGAACTGGGTTTGATGTAACTTATTTTAATTGTTTTGTTATTCCATCCCCGAAAGACTCCAGGGACGGAATTTTAGATAATCTAAAAATCATGATTGAAATCATGGCCCGGGGCGGAGGAGTAGGAATTAATCTATCAAGTCTTCGTCCAAAAGGTTCCCGGGTTAGAAAAGTGAATGGTTTTTCATCTGGCCCTATGAATTGGGCAGAGCTTTATTCGTTAGCTACAAAAGACATAGTTCAGCAGGGAGGAAGTAGAAGGGGAGCTCTTATGCTCATGCTTCACGACTGGCATCCAGATATCGAGGAGTTTATTACCGTAAAACAGGATTTGACTCGCATAAACGGCGCAAATTTATCAGTTTGCATATCGGACGCTTTCATGGAAGCAGTAAAAAAAGACGCAGATTGGGATTTAGAATATCCAGATTTAGATGATCCTAAGTATGACGAAAAATGGAATGGGGATCTTGAAGGTTGGAAAAAACTTGGTGGAAAAGTCGTAGTTAAAAAAACAGTTAAAGCAAAGTATCTTTGGGACTTGATTTGTACAGCTGCATGGACTTCTGCAGAACCTGGTCTCCACTTCCTAGATCGAAGTAACAAAAGATCAAACACAGCATATTTTGAAACTCTAATTGCTACGAATCCATGCGGAGAGCAACCACTTGGCGCTTGGGCAGTTTGTAACTTAGGAGCTATGAATTTGTCAGCTTACGTAAATGAAAAAGGAGAGTTTGAATACGAAAGATTTGGAAAAGACGTAAGAGTTGCGATGAGATTTTTGGATAATGTAATTGATGACACATATTACTTCTTTAAAGAAAACGAAAAAGTAGCAAAAGACATACGTCGCACAGGTTTGGGTATTCTCGGTTTGGCTGATGCTTTGATAAAAATGAAGCTAAAGTATGGAGCACCAGAATCAGAAGCTACTATTAAAAAGATTTTCGAAACACTCCGAAATGAAGCATATGATGCTTCAGCTGATATTGCGAAAGAAAAAGGAGCATTTCCTAAATTTAATAAAGAGAAATATTTGAAAGGCTATCATATACAGCATTTACCACAGCCGATTAGAGATAAAATCGCAAAAAACGGAATCAGAAATGCAGTTTTATTAACTATTGCTCCAACAGGAACTACGAGTTTGATATCCGGAGTTTCTTCCGGTGTTGAACCAGTCTATGAGTTTGAGTTTATCCGCCGCGATAGGCTTGGAGAGCACAAAATGTATCATCCTCTCTATGAGCAATGGAAAAAGGAGAATCCAAATGCAGAAAAACCGGGATATTTTGTTTCAGCTAATGACTTAACTCCCGAAGAGCACGTTATGGTTCAAGCAATTGCACAGGAATATATCGACTCTTCAATTAGTAAAACAGTTAATGCACCTAATGCACACACAGTGGACGACGTAAAAAATCTCTATATGTCAGCTTATGACAATGGACTTAAAGGAGTAACTTACATGAGAGACGGAAGTAGGGAGGGAGTTCTTTCTAGGGTTGAGGAAAAGAAAGATGCTTCGACAAGCTCAGCACAAGGAGAAGTAAAAGTACCTGATGTAGCAAATCATACAAAAAGAGCTCCTCGTCCTATGATGATGGAAGGAGTAACTTATAAGACTCAGACTCCAGTAGGAGACACTTATATTACTCTTAATCACGATCAGAACAGAGAGCCATTTGAGATGTTTATAACTATCGGGAAAACAGGTTCTGATGTGGCTGCAATGGCTGAAGCATTAGGACGAATGATTTCCTTAAACTTAAGTCTCGCAGGCAACCTGCCGCCGCGCGAGAGAATAAGACAAGTTATATCTCAGCTGTCAGGAATTGGAGGGGCAAGAAGTGTAGGTTTCGGAGAAAACAGAGTCCGATCTCTTCCGGATGCTGTAGCAAAGATTCTCGCAAAACAATATGCGTTTAAGGTAAACGGAGTAGTAGAGGATAAATTAGTGCCACCATCAAACGGGAATAGCCATACAGGAACACAGATTCCTTTAACTGCTGATGCTCCTATTGAAGCCACCCCATCGGCAGATTCGGCAAGCTCACTGCGAGCAGGCGCAGGGCAAGAAGAAGAAATTGCAGTCCTTCAACAGCTTCCACTTCAAGAAGGAATAACAATTGATACAAAGCCAAAAACGCATAATTTTGATATTTGCCCTGAATGCGGAACCAGCGCTTTTGTATTTGAAGAGGGGTGCGGCAAGTGTTATGCTTGCGGACATTCTGAGTGTTAAGCGAATAGTTAATTGTTAATAGTTGATTGTTAAGGAATTAACCATTATCCATTAGTAATTAATAATTAATGCAATAGGGATTGGGTAAGTGAGGCGTGAATCCTCCACAGTGCCGCTACCGTACAGTCGGAAAACCACCTTATGTAGATTCTCGAGCAAGATTTTTTGGCGAACTTCTCGAGGCCCCCTACGGGGTAAAGAGGAGTTTTTTTATGGCAGGACCGATTTATACAAAAACAGGAGACAAGGGAAAGACCTCATTATTTGATGGTAAAAGAGTTTTAAAGTCTGATAAAAAAGTTGAGACTTATGGCACAATTGATGAATTAAATTCCGCAATTGGTGCAGCCTCAGCATTTATTAAGATTGTCTTAATTAATAAAGAACTTGAAGAGATTCAGAATGATCTTTTAGAGATTGGCTCTTCCTTAGCGGTATCATCTACGCTGCCTGTCGATCAATTGAAAAACAGACCGCAGGAATTTGAAAAATTAATTGATAAATTAACTAATAAGCTGCCGCCTCTTAATCAATTTATTCTTCCGGGTGGGGGGAAGGGAGGCTCTCTTATTCACGTTGCGCGTACAATAACTAGAAGAGCTGAGAGACGAGTTGTGGATTTGAATAAAACAGAAGAAATTGATAATACAATTATTGTTTATTTGAATCGTTTGTCAGATTTACTTTTTACAATGGCCAGATTCGTTAACTACAAAGAAAAAGAAAGCCTGCCTGCCGGCAGGCAGGAAAAAATCTGGAGGAAAAAGTAAAAATGAGTGCGGAAATGGCAGGAAGTTATGCTTCTCCTGAAACTTATAGAACTCCAATTCGACTTGTCCCCGAACTGGAAATTAGAGAAACCGAACTTCAAAAATTAGTTAAACATTTTGATCAAAATTGGAGACAGGAAGGACTTCCGCAAGATTGGTATAACTTTGGAAAAGCAGGATTTAGCATGAATTCTCAAATGAATTTACTTGAGTGCTTAGATTCTTCGGGAGTCGATACCTGGAAAGAAAGAACAGAGCAGGATATGAGAGGTTTTACGCTCGAATATCTGGAAGGAGAGCTGGTTCATCCTGCTTTTTATCGTAAATCTGAAACAGCGGATGGGAAAGTTACTTTAATTGATCAGAAGTATGATCGCGGTTTGACCGAAATGGTTGATCCAAGAGAGAGGAATGGTTCAGTAAAAGATACTCTTGGAAAGATTGAAGAATTTATCGGAAATGGCGGAAAGGCTGCGGTTATGACAAGTCCTGATGGCTGGACTGGGCTTGAAACAGACAGAGAAATACCAATAGTGTATCCAGATGCTTGGCTTTTTAGCTTCATAGACATGGGGGACAGAGTAGTTAATTTTGGAATTAAAACTGACTTTAGTCTTGAAGAGTGCCGCAATGCAATTGTAAAACTTACTGGTCAAGATTTAGAAAAAGGAGCATCCGTTGAGGATTATGTAAGAGCGATTGCGAAAATAAATCCTGATCAGGGAATTTCTTCACCAGTCGATTTGGTTCGTGTTTTAAGAGAGGTTAGGCCAGGTCCTTACGTTTTTCAAGATAGAACCTGGGATGAGGTTGCAGAAAGAGTTGGTAGGCTGGAAGAGTTATATAGTTTAGATGCTCAAGCTGAGGAAATTATTTCTGATTTTAGAGATTTTAAAGGAAACACGAAATTCGATTATCAAAAAGCTTTAGCTGCAAGTCTTCTTAGGCTTTCAAAATTACATGTAGAAAAGAAAACTGCGAAAGGACATGAATATACGAAATCAGGAAATGTAATTTATCCAGTCGTATTCCAAGCTCAAGAACAGATAATGGGAACTTACGGTAATGCATTAAACGAGGTAGAGAAATTAAAAGGATGTGCTGGCGGAGGAGAAGAGGCCGAGAGTGTAACCTCGATTGTTAATAGACTTGGTATGGCAGTTGTTTTTGGGGATGGTAGTACATTTGGATTAGAAGAAGATAAGTATGGGAAAAGGTCGTTTAAATGTCCAAGTTGCAGGAAGACAAATATAAGGCCAAAAGATAAGCTAATTGAAAAATGTTTACATTGTGAAGCAGATGTTAGGTGTTAGGAAGGAGAATTATGGACGATTGTTGCTAAATTAATTTGTTAGATTTTTGTAAAGATTATTTCAAGCCTCGGAGCGTAGTTGTGATAATATAGTTATATATGAATGAAGATCAGAATTTAATACCTAAAATTCCGGTTGCTGCAGCTCCATCTGAAGCAGAAAAGTTGGCTAGAACTGAAATTGCACAAGCTGATGATTTTGCTCAAGCGACACATCAATTACCAGCTATTTCAGAAGAGCTTTCTGGGTTTGTAGAGAAAGTTACTCCGCCGGAGCATTCCCTGGAGGGAACTGAGGGAATAGAGACTCCTGTAAAGCGTGCATCAGTGGATGGGTCTCCCGTTGTTATACCTTTCCCAGGTGGATTTACGACTAAAGAGCAAGTTAATGATGCACTGGGAGATAAACCAAACAATTGGCGCCGGGGCGCGAGTCACGTTTGGCGTAGGCAGGAAGATAGAAGAGCAGCTTAAATATGACAGGAAATCCATTCGCATTATTATTTAACCTCATGTTGGTCATTTTAATCCTTGGCCTTCTTTCTGCTGCAACTTTGGGAATTGGCTATCTACTTGCTCTCAGATATAAATATAGGCACAGGGAAAAAGCTTCGCTTGATTCGACGCTTCTTCAGATTGCACTTCCTCGGGATAACGAGGTAAAGATTGATGCTGCGGAACAGCTTTTTGCCAGTTTTGCCTCACTTCACAAGAGCGGAAAACCACAGTGGCTTGTAGATCAGCCCGTTCTATCTTTTGAAATTGTAGGAATGCCCGGAGATATCAGGTTTTTTGTTTCTGTTCCAAATAAATATAAAGATTTTATAGAAAAGCAGATAAACGGAGCATATCCTGACGCTGAAATAAAAGAAGTTACTGAAAAAACTTCTCTAAAAGAAGGGTTTGTGGTAGGAAATGACTATAATATTTTTGGAGAGAATTCTAAAGTGGCTTTCGCTCACTTAGGACTTAAGAAGTCTAATTATGAGCCAATAAAAACATATAAAGAATTTGCAGTAGATCCTTTGTCTACTATAACTTCAGTTCTTGCAAAAATGACAGAAGGAGAGGGAGCTGCGATTCAAATTGTTATTTCTCCAGCTGAGTCAGCATGGAAAAAATTAGGTAAAGATCACGTTTCACATATTAAGAAAGAAGAGGCAAATCCGGAAACAGCTAAATATTCAGTGGACGCAAAAGAGCTTGAAGCTATTGAATCTAAAGTCAGTAAGCCTGGATTTAATACAGTTATAAGGATTGTTGTTGCGTCATCTACTAAAGAAACGGCTGAGGCTCATCTAAGTAATATTAAAAATGCTTTTAGTCAGTTTAATGGCCACAATTCCTTCACAAAAGTAAGTGTAAAAAGGCAAAAAGCATTTATGGATGATTTTATTTATAGATATCATCAGAGGCGAGGTGCACCTTCAATTCTAAGCTCTGAAGAGTTGGCTACAATTTTCCATTTTCCAAATAAATCTGTGGCTACACCTCATATATACTGGGTCTCATCTAAGAGAGCGCCTGTGGCAGCGCATGTACCAACAACAGGTCTTTTCCTGGGCAAAAGCATATATAGAGGATTGTCTCGCGATGTGCACGTAGAGAGAGATGACCGAAGGCGACATACTTACATTATCGGAAAAACCGGAACTGGAAAAACAGAGTTTCTTAAGCAAATGATCCTTCAGGATATAAAAAACGGAGAAGGAGTTGGAGTGGTGGATCCGCATGGTGATCTTATTGAAGACATTCTCCAGATGATTCCTCCGGAGCGCGCTGAAGATGTTATTTTATTTGATCCCTCAGATACAGCCCGTCCCATGGGTCTTAACATGCTAGAAGCCGATACAGAAGAAGAGAAGCATTACGTGGTTTCCTCAATAGTCGGACTCATGTATAAGCTTTATGATCCTAATAAAACTGGAATTATTGGTCCTCGATTTGAGCACGCTATCAGAAATGCGATGTTAACAGTTATGAGTAGAAAAGGAAGCACTTTTATAGAAGTTGTTAGAGTTTTAACTGATGCAAATTTTGTTCAGGAACTTTTGCCTTATGTTCAAGATCCTATTGTTAGAAGATACTGGACTGATCAGATTGCTCAGACTTCTGATTTCCACAAATCAGAAGTTTTAGACTATATCGTTTCTAAGTTTGGCCGTTTCGTTACGAATAAAACTATGAGAAATATTATTGGTCAATCAGAATCTGCATTTAATGTTAAGGAAGTTATGAATAATCAAAAAATTCTTCTTATAAATCTTTCAAAAGGAAAGATAGGAGAAGAGAATTCAAGCTTCCTGGGTTTGATCTTAGTTCCGAAGATCTTAATTGCAGCTATGAGTAGACAAACTATGCCTATGGATCAGAGGAAAGACTTCTTTCTTTATGTTGACGAGTTCCAGAATTTCGCTACCCCTGACTTTGCCCAGATTTTGTCTGAAGCCCGAAAGTACAGACTTGATTTGATCGTCGCAAACCAGTTTATAGGGCAGATGGAGGAAGAAGTTAAAAATGCTATTTTTGGAAACGTAGGAACTTTGGCCGCTTTCCGCGTTGGAGTAACCGATGCAAATTATCTTGCGCATGAATTCCAGCCAACATTTTCTGAAGCAGATTTAATAAATATTGATCGTTTTAACTGTTACATGAGAACAGTAGTTAACGGAGAACCCGTGCCTCCATTCTCACTGGATACTACTAAAGACATGAAACATGAAGAGGCCTTAAAGAATCCAAGAGTTGCAGAACTCATAAAAGAGTTGTCTCGCTTGAAGTACGGAAAAGATGTAAATGTAATAGAGCAGGTAATAGGCCAGCGCGCCCAGCTCTAATTTAGCCTCTAGCAATTAGCGTTTGGTTCTTGATTAATTCTCTAATTTTTCGTACAGTGTAAATATATATATTTAAAATACTTTCTATTGTTCGAATATGGCCAGAATCAAAGATAGGCAATTAGCAATTGAACTTCGAAAACAAGGCAAGACGTATAGTGAAATTCGAAAAGAATTAAGCATTTCCAAAAGTACGCTCTCAGATTGGCTTTCAAAACTTCCACTAACTTCAGAGCAAATAAAAAATATAGAGAAAAGCCGGAAAAACAATAAATTTCTAGGGATAGAAAAAATAAGGATCACCAAGCAAAATAAAAGAGAAGCGCGAATTAAAAAAACTTACGAAAATCAAAGAACTTATTGGGGAAAATTATCGAAAAGGGAGTTAGAGCTTGCAGGAATATTTTTATATTGGGGAGAGGGTGCGAAAAATATGAAGGGCCCTATTTCAGTTAACAATACGGACCCTGCGGTTCTTAAGTTTGCTTTATATTGGATGGTTAATGGATTAGAAATTCCGAAAGAGCAGATTAAAGTTACTTTGCATCTTTATAAAGATATGAATATAAAACAAGAAATGGATTATTGGAGTAAAGAATTAAAACTTCCATTATCGCAATTTGCAAAGCCGTATATAAAAGAGAGCACAAGGATAAACCTAACTCATAAAGGATTTGGCCATGGAACATGCGGGCTTTTAGTAAGCAAGATTTTGTTAAAAGAAAAAATTATGATGGCAATAAGGGCAATTTCAGATACGAATAAGATTGAAGCTATGGTATAATTCTCCTTGAATTGGGACCGTAACTCAGTGGTAGAGTGATATCCTTATAAGATATAAGCCGATGGTTCGAGTCCATCCGGTCCCACAATTTTTGATTAGAGTCCAAGCTAGCCCACCATTTTATAGAAAATTCAATTCGAAGACCTTTCTCGAACGGCGAATCTCAAAATAGTTACCTAGTATGTCCAAATAGCTCTATGGATCCAGGGTATACTAAAACTTCATCCACTAAGAATCCTAATGCCGAAGCCCCTCTTACCATGGGAATTCTCATGGATTGTTCTGCGCTTAAGCGGGTAGGATCTGCTATCGATGCGTCTCCATCTATTAGATCCTCGATTGAATTAACGGTTTTGATATTTATGATATCTGCGTGTACTCTTGCTACTGAGCCGATGTCTTGAACGAATGCTCGAAATAGATCTATTCCAGCACCATTTCTAGCAGTCATGCTCTTCAGTTCCCAGATGTGTTTATCTCTATCAAGAGAATAACGCATTGAGCCCATTATTTTTCCTTGATCTCTCGCCGTGATGATTTTTGTGTCAGGTCTTTCGCAGTAAATTTCAATTGCCATAGGAGTTATCTTTCTAAATTATAATTCTGAGAGGACTTGGGATTCTGTAGCTCTATCTGGAACGTATTCAAGGTATCTTTCAGTTGTTGAAAGCCTCTTGTGTCCTAGAATTTTGCTTAATAAAACAATTGAAGCCCCATGTTTTAGGTGATGAGCTACGAATGTGTGTCTTAAGTCATTTACTTTTGCGTTTTTGATCTCAGCTAGTCTAAAGTATCGCTCTACTGAAGTTCTAATATTTCTAATTAAGAAAGGCTTTCCAGATTTAGTAATAAATAAATGATCTTCTGTTACTTTAGGGCGAATATCTAAATACCTTTTTAAGGCTTCCTGAGCCCTTTTATTAAGGGGTACTAGGCGTTCTCCGTGTT
>CAYIUZ010000010.1:0-11111 GCA_964366705.1 uncultured Gammaproteobacteria bacterium
AAAATGAAAATTTGGTTACAATAGAGCATATTGAGAATATTACTTCGTAATGTCATCCTGAACTTGTTTCAGGATCTAGATGCTGAAATGAATTCAGCATGACAGTCATATTAGAATCAAGCAAACGATTAAAAATGAGAATAAAGACGAAAAACGCAAAATTAGAGTGGGAAGAAGCAGTAGATGTTAAGAGAGATCTGAAAAAAATAATTCATACTCTTGAGTTTGATCATATTCAAATCTCACGCGTTTTTTGCTATAGAACTGAAGGAAGTAAGGCTAGAGCATATGCCAGAACTTGGATGATGCCTAAAATTTTTCAGCATGCTTTAGATATTCAGCCTGCTTACGTGATAGAAGTTTTATCAAAGTATTACGACAAATTAAGTGAAGATGAAAAATCAAAAGTATTAATCCACGAACTTTTACATATTCCAAAAAACTTTTCAGGAGCACTACTCTCTCATCGCGGAGTTAATCGTCACATTGGCCGGGATGCGAATACGCTGTTTAAACTGTACAAAAACAGAAGTAAATAAACTGTCATTAAAGTATGCTACTACATAGTAGTATACTTTAGATCCAAAAAAGCTTTATTATTATGATAACTTTAATTCACGGAAATGATTCTCTTTCTTCCCGCAAATATTTCTTAGATCAAAAAGACGAAGAATCTCTTACTTTTGATGCCGAGAGTTTGATTCTAAGTGAATTCGAACAATCACTTGCTGGATCTGGGCTTTTTGGATCTTCAAAGAAGATTTTTATCGAAAATTTATTTTCCAGAAAATCAGCAAAAAATCTGGATGCTATTGGAAAACTGCTTACTTCAAATCAAGACCAAAATGTTTATATCTGGGCAGATAAGGAAGTTGGTGTAAAAGCTCTAACAACGTTTCCTAAAATAGAAAATAAAGTGTTTAAAATTCCCCAAAACATATGGAATTTTTTAGATAATATCATGCCATCTACTGCTTCTAACGTTTCCGCGTTTCATAGAACTTTAAATGAAGCAGAACCTGAAATAATATTTGCGATGCTAATCCGTCAATTTCGTTTGATGTTGGGATTGATTAATAATTCAAGTGAAAATATTGACGAAGTTAAGAGAATTGCTCCATGGCAAAAAAGTAAGATCGTAAGACAGGCTTCTCTTTTCGACGAAGAAAAACTGAAAAATATTTATAAAAAGCTTTATAAAATAGACAAATCTTCAAAAACCGGAAAATCAAATCTAACACTTATTCAAAATATTGACATTTTATTACTCGAAATATAATATAATTTTTATGACAATCGACCCCTCAATCTTTAAGTCATATGATATCAGGGCCATATACCCAACGCAAATAAATGAAGAAAATATTCAGGTAATTGCACAATCCATTTATAAAGTCCTTTCTGAAAAGCTTGGGAAAGAAAAATATAAAATGGCAATTGGACATGATATGCGGATATCTTCTCCCGCACTTTTTTCGAAACTTAAAGAAGCATTGATTAAATGTGGAATTGAAGTAATAGATTTTGGACTTGTTTCAACACCTACCTTCTATTATGGAGTGTTTGCAAAAAAATATGATGGAGGAATTCAGCTAAGTGCATCTCACAATCCTAAGGAATATAACGGCCTTAAAATCGTAATGAATTCTCCAAAAGGACTTATAAAAATAGGTAAAAGCACAGGGATGGAAGATGTAAAGAGAATTAGCTTAGAAACAAACGATTTATTGGATCTTGAAGGAGGATTTGTAACTGAAGATAAGAATATTTTAGAGGCAGAAGTACAAAATGCTCTAAAGATTGCAGGAAATCCTAAAATAGGGGGGTATAAAATCGTAGCAGACGCAGCAAATTCTATGGGAGCAACATACATTAATGAACTTATGAAGAATATCCCTGGAAATTTAGTCAGAATGAATTTTGAACTCGATGGCACATTTCCTGCTCACCAGCCTGATCCGCTTGACCCTGCAAATTTAGTGGATTTACAAAAAAGAATTCTTGAAGAAAAAGCTGATATCGGATTTGCTCCTGATGGCGATGGAGATAGATTTTTCTTTATTGATGAACTAGGTAAAATCGTTCCTCCTTCAATAATTACTTCACTTGTTGCTAGAGAATTTTTAAAAACAAATCCAGGGGCTACAATTTTGTTTGACATACGCTACATTTTAAATCCTACAAAAATAGTTGAAGAAAACGGCGGTAAATACTCAGTTACAAAAGTAGGACACGCTTTTATCACTGAAAAGATGCATGAGACAGGAGCTATATTTGCTGGCGAATCATCTTCCCACTTTTTCTATAAAGAGGCAGGAAACGGTGAGGCACCCATTCCAGTTGCATTGACAGTTTTAGCAGTAATGACAAGAGAGAATAAAACACTTTCTCAAATTGTTGAGGAGCTAAGAAGATCATTTGAATCAGGAGAGTTTAATTTTAAAGTTACAAACGCTCCTGAAATAATACAAGCATTAAAAGAAAAATATGCAGACGGAAAAATTGAGGAAATGGATGGAATTGCGATAACTTATCCAGACTGGAGAATGTCAGTCAGAAGTTCAAACACAGAACCTCTTTTAAGATTAAACGTTGAATCACTTGATAAATCTAAGATGGAAGAAAAAAGAGACGAATTAAAAACTGAGATTGAAAGGCTTTCTAAATAATGAGTCCTAAAGACCCTTCAAATTTTAGGCAATTTATAATAGACACTCCTACTCAGTTTAAAGTAGGAATGGATATTGCAAAAAACGCTAAGGTAGAGGGAAATTTTGAAAGTCTTACTGTATCAGGAATGGGAGGATCAGCTCTCCCCATAAATTTACTTCAGGCATATATTAACTCTACGGAAACCAAACCTTTAAACATTTTTATTAATCGTTATTATTCACTCCCGCCGCAAGCAAAACTTCCTAATTCTTTAAATTTTATTTCTTCGTATTCAGGAACCACAGAAGAAGTAATTTCGTCGCTCGAAGAAGTACACAGTCTTGGTTTACCTTTCGTCGGTTTTTCTAGCGGTGGAAACATAGAAGAATTATCTAAAAAATATGAAATGCCGCATGTAAAACTGCCTATTCCCTATCCAAATTATCAGCCAAGAATGGGTACCGGATATTTCTTCGGAGCCATGTATCAGGTTTTGGTTAACCAAGGTTTGATTCGGGATAGCTCTGCTGAGCTTATTGCCCAATCTGAAAAGTTCCATAATCTTATGGATTCATATGAGGAAAAGGGCAAAACTCTTGCGGTAAAACTTAAAGGCA
This sequence comes from uncultured Gammaproteobacteria bacterium, assembly GCA_964366705.1. Taxonomy (GTDB): domain Bacteria; phylum Patescibacteriota; class Microgenomatia; order Levybacterales; family UBA12049; genus 2-01-FULL-39-10-A. The sequence continues at coordinate 3,270 of CAYIUZ010000010.1, forward strand.
AAACGCCTGTTATTTATGCGTCATCAAACTATACCTCAACTGCGATGGTCTGGAAAATAAAGCTTAATGAAAATGCTAAAACTCCAGCTTTCTATAACTTCTTTCCAGAGTTAAATCACAATGAGATGGTTGGGTTCACTAATCCACAGGCAGGGTTTATGATAATAATGTTAAAAGATCCGAACGACAATCCTAGGAATCTAAAAAGATATGAAGTAACAGCGCAGCTATTAAAAAACAAAGGAATTGATTCGGAAATAATTAGTATGGACGGAGATGATGTATTCTCAAAAATGTTTTTGTCAATTACTCTAGCTGACTGGGCATCATATTATCTTGCTCTTGAGTACAATCAAGACCCGACGCCCGTTGCAATGGTTGAAGATCTTAAAAAGATACTGGCTTCATAACCTTGGCGTGTGAAGGTGGAACTTCAAACCTCTTGTCAAAACATTAGAATACCCTCATAATATATTTAATGCCTCAAAGAAACGTTGTTTGGTTCAATCAGGTTGATAAGGAAGACATACCCTTAGTCGGAGGAAAAGGTGCTAATTTAGGTGAGATGACTAAGGCAGGATTTCCTGTCCCCAACGGCTTCATAGTTACAGCACATGCTTTTTTTGAATTTATAAAGCATAACAACCTGGAGAAAAAAGTTAAAAATCTGCTAAATACTGTTAGCTTTGACAATTCTCATTCTCTAAAACAAGTCTCTGATCTCATTAAAAAGGAAGTTTTAAATGGTGAAATGTCCCAAGAGCTCATCAAGGAAATTTATTTGTCATATAAGGCTTTAGGTGGTCCCACAGAGGACGCTTTAGTAGCAGTCCGCTCTTCTGCAACTGCCGAAGATTTACCAAATGCCTCTTTTGCCGGTCAACAGGAAACATATCTAAATGTTAAAGGTGAATCAAACTTGATTCTTAAGATTAAAGAGTGCTGGGCCTCTCTCTACGAAGAACGGGCAATTTTCTATAGACATGAAAATAATTTTGATGCTGTCAAAGTCGGAATTGCTGTCCCAGTACAGAAAATGATTGAATCTGAAAAATCTGGAGTTATGTTTACGATTAATCCTGTTGATAATGATAAAACTAAGATAGTTATTGAAGCAATTTACGGACTTGGAGAAATGATAGTACAGGGAATGGTAAAACCCGATCATTATGAGGTTTCTAAAGACACAAATAAAATAATTGTTAAGGAAATCTCCTCTCAGGATAAGATGATGGTTAAATCAGGAAACGGAAATAAAATTACCAGAGTTCCCCTTCTTAAAAAAAGACGTCAAAAAATATCTGATCAAAATATAATTGATCTTTATAATCTTGGTAAAAAGTTAGAAAAACACTACTATTTTCCTCAAGACGTTGAATGGGCAGTAGCAGGAGATAAAGTATACTTAGTTCAAACTAGACCTATCACTACAACAGAGCCTAAGACCAAGGGACCGTCTGGAAAAGCTCGAACTGACTTCGGAACACTTATTTTAAAGGGAGATGGGGCAAGTCCTGGAATTATAACTGGACACGTTAGAATTCTTAAAAGCGCCTCAGAAATCAACTCCGTAATGCCAGGGGATATTTTAGTCGCACCTCAAACAAATCCAGATTATGTTCCTGCCATGAAAAAAGCGAGCGCTATAGTAACTGATCTTGGAGGACGCACTTCCCACGCAGCAATAGTCTCCAGGGAAATTGGAATCCCGGCAATTGTTGGAACTGAAAAAGCTACAAAAACGCTAAAAACCGGTGAAGTTATTACAGTAAATGGGGCAACCGGGGAAATATTTAAGGGCGGAGATATTTCTTTAAATGCTGTAATTAGTGACGATTACTCAGAAGAAGAAAATATCCCTACGGCGACTAAAGTATATATGAATCTAGCTGAACCAGACTTGGCAGCCAAGCAATCTTAAAGAAAAGCTCACGGAGTAGGGCTTCTCAGAGCTGAATTTATGATGGCCGGAATTGGCACTCACCCTAAGAAAATGATAAGAGATGGAAAAAAGAACTTATTCGTAAAACAATTAGCAGGGAATCTTGAGGAGTTTTGCAAATCATTCAGTCCTCGTCCAGTTGTGTATAGAGCATCAGATTTTAAAACAAATGAATATAGAAATTTAATCGGAGGAAAGGAATTTGAGCCGGTCGAACCTAATCCAATGCTAGGGTATAGGGGTGCTTTCAGATACATTCATGACCCAAGAGTTTTTCAGCTAGAACTCGAAGCCATAAAATATGTTAGAGATAAAAAAGGATTTAAAAATCTCTGGCTAATGATTCCGTTCGTTAGAACTCCTAAGGAACTCGCTGATGTAAAAAAAATAATCGCAGAATCTGGACTATCACGCTCCCCTAGTTTTAAGCTATGGATGATGGTAGAAATTCCAAGCAACGTAATACTTCTTGATAAATTTATAGAACTTGGAATCGACGGAGTATCAATCGGAACAAATGATTTAACTATGCTTATTCTTGGAACTGACAGAGATAATAATGAAGTAGCGCATGAATACAATGAAAGAGACGAGGCAGTTCTCTGGGCTCTTGAACACGTGATTAAGACTGCATCCAAACATAAAATCACCTCTTCGATATGCGGACAAGCAGCAAGCTATCCTGAGATTCTAGATATAGTAATTCGAAATGGCGGAACAAGTGTATCGGTAACTCCAGATTTGGTTGCGCCTGTTAGAAAATTGATAGCAGAAAAAGAAGAGAAAATTTACGGAGCAAAATAATGGCAAAAATTACTAAAGTAGTAGGCAGGGAGATCCTTAACTCAAAAGGTTACCCAACTATTGAAGCTACAGTTTTTTTAGATAATGGGATTACTGCTTCAGCATCCTGCCCAACAGGAACATCTGTTAGTAAATATGAAGCCAAAGAAGTGAGAGATAATGATCTAAAAAGATTTGGTGGATACGGAGAGTTAAAAGCAGTTGAAAATATAAACAACAAACTTTCTCCTAAAATAATCGGTATGGATCCAACTCTACAGGCTGATATTGATAAAGTTCTACTTAACGAGGACGGCACAAATGATAAATCTAACCTAGGAGTTAATTCCATACTTCCTATTTCAATGGCTGTAATGAAAGCAGGAGCTAAGAGTGTAAATTTGCCACTTTATGCATACATCAGACATTTTACAAGCCTGGGAAATGCTCCTTTTAAAATTCCCTCCCCTGGTTTTAATGTAATAAATGGCGGAAAACATGCAGGAAATAATTTAGACTTCCAGGAATTCTTACTAATCCCCGCTTCATCTATGCCCTATAAGGATGCGCTCAACATGGCTGTTTCAATCTATCAAACTTTAAAAACAGCTCTTAAAGATAAAGGAGCATCCACTTTAGTTGGAGACGAGGGTGGTTTTGGTCCAAGTTTTTCAACAAATAGAGATGCGCTAATTATGTTAAGCGAATCGATTGCCACGAGTAATTACAAAATCAACTATGATGTTTTCCTCGGTCTTGACGTGTCAGCCAATAACTTCCATCAAAATGGAACCTATTTTATAAAAGATAAAGATAAAAATATGACCACGGAAGAACTAGTTACAGTTTATGAGGGTTTGAATGCTGAATATAATCTTTATTACCTAGAAGATCCATTTGGCGAAGATGATTGGGAAGGCTGGGAAATACTAAACAATGTGAATTCAAACACCATTATAGTAGGAGATGATCTTATAGCTACTAATTTCTCAAGGCTTCAAACAGCAATTGCCAAGAAAGCAATTGGCGGAGTTATTATAAAGCCTAACCAAATAGGAACAGTTTTAGAAACTTTAGCAGTAGTTGAGGCTGCTCGTCATGCAGGACTTAAAATTGTCGTATCTCACAGAAGTGGAGAGACAAATGATGATTTTATCGCTGATTTTGCCGTAGGAATTGGAGCAGATTATACTAAATTTGGTGCTCCGACTAGAGGCGAAAGAGTCGCTAAATATAATAGGCTTTTGGAAATTGATGAAGAAATCAGAAATCCTTAGTATTCCAAAGAGCTACAAACTCTCCGCGAGGATCCTGCTTTTTGTATTTCTCAATAAAATTTTCAATAGAATCGGTCTTAACTTCTTCATGAATTTTAGTCAGCTCCCGGGCCAGCGTAATCTGGATATTTCCGTAAACTTCCTGAATACTCACGAGCACTTTTAAAAGTCTGTGCGGAGCTTCATAGATAATTACTGTTGCTTCAATCTTATTATTTCCTTCCTTAGTATTTTTTAAAAGCTTTAATCTATTTCCTTCCTTTTTAGGCAAGAATCCTAAAAAAATAAACTTATCAGTAGGAAGTCCAGAGGAAACAAGTGCAGAAATTAAAGCTGATGGGCCGGGAATAGAAATTACTTTAATGTTGTTTTTGACACATTCCCTAATAAGCCTAAACCCAGGGTCTGATACAGCTGGGGTTCCAGAATCTGAAACTAAGGCAACATCTCTACCATTTAATAATAAATTTAATATATTCGGGATTCTTAAGTCTTCTGTTTGCTCATAGTAAGATATAAACATAGCTCTTTTTTCGACACCAATAGACTTTAATAACATTCCTGTCTTTCTTGTATCTTCACAAGCAATGTAATCTACAGACCTAAGTGTTTCAATCGCTCTAAGTGTAATATCTTTTAGATTTCCGATTGGAGTTGCAACAATATAAAGTATTCCCGTTTCCATAGCGTCTATTTTAACTTAATTCAAGCATAATTCATAATTCTTGATTCATAATTCATTTGTTGTTACAATTCATAGATGGAAGCAGTTGCATACGCAGCAGATTTATTTCTTCATCTTGGCGATTATCTCGGAAAAATAATTGAGCTTTTTGGACCATTCACATATGTAGTTTTGTTCGGAGTTATATTTGCAGAAACTGGACTAGTTGTTACCCCTTTTCTCCCGGGAGATTCACTTTTATTTATAGTAGGAGCGTTTTCAGGCACAGGACACCTTAATATTTTTGTTTCTTATATAGTTTTACTAACTGCTGCAATTTTAGGAGACTCTGTTAACTACTGGCTAGGAAATAAAATAGGACCTAAGGTTTTTTCTAAGGAAAACTCAAGAATATTTAATAGAGCTTATTTAGAAAAAACCCGAGAATTTTACGCTAAATATGGATCAAAGACAATTATTATTGCGAGATTTGTACCAATTGTGAGAACTTTTGCTCCATTTGTAGCTGGAATTGGAAAAATGAATTACAAAACTTTCCTTACCTATAACGTAGTCGGTGCATTTATCTGGGTTACTTCCCTCGTTTTCGCAGGTTACTTCTTCGGTAATCAGCCGATCATTAAAAATAACTTCGAGACTGCAATTTTTGCCATAATCGGAATTTCACTTCTACCTATGGTATTTGAATTCGTTAGACACAAAATGATGAAAAGAAAAACTCATGAGCATGACAATACTACAGATTATTCAGAAATAAAAGATACCTTCAAAACAAAACACCTTTAGTAGCTACTTGGTTGAAATCGTTGGGGCACCTTCGGGAAGCGGACAATCCCTGGAGTCAGAAGCAAAATATCTAAGCGTATCTCCTGCCTTGAGGCCTGGATTTTCATACACCACTGTTTGATGAGTTCTGTTATCCCCATCTATAGCAGGATACGTAATTGAAATTTGCTCACCCGTGATTGAAGTTTGTGGTCTAGTATAATCAATCACACCTCTGTCAACTGATCCGACGAAGTTTTTTTGATCGCAATCCCATCCAGGCAAATTTACATAAATTGGAGTTGGAGCTGCTGGTTCTGTTTGCGCAGAAACTAATGCATTCTCGATAATTGGTAACGAAATTAGCCCACCTAGAGCAAATACAGCAGAAATGCTAGCAGTGGCTCTTCGAGGAGACTCTAAAAATGTTTCTAGCGATGGCATGGATCAGAATATACCCTAGTAACTCTGGATTGTCAAATTCTAATGAATGAGCTTAGTAGATTTTGAATTTGCGGACAACACCGACTGCGATGCCTTGAATACGAAGACTATTTGGATAAATTGGCTCCATTGCTGAGTTTGCAGGCTTAAGTATAACTTTCTCCCCTTCTTTATAAAATCTTTTAAGCGTAGCTAAGTTGTCATCTACTAATGCGACGACTATATCTCCATTGCTTGCCACTTCTGACTTTTCAATAACTACATAATCCCCATCTAAAATTCCGTCCTCTATCATAGACTCACCTTTTACCTGAAGGACGTATGCTGTTTTTTTACCGCTTATCATGGAAGCTGAGACTTGAAATGTAGCATTTGGATCTGTGTGAGGCTCAAGTGGGCGTCCAGCTGCGATAAATCCCATTAAGGGAAGCTCAATTGAAGGAAGTTGGCCTAATAATCCCTGTGCTGCTTTTTCGTCAATTATTTTTAGCACTCTGGTATTTCCATCGACTTTCTGAACATAGCCTTTTTCAACAAGTGCTCTAATTAAGGTGTGAACCGTGGAATTACTTTTGTGACCTGTAGCTTTTGAAATTTCAGTAAGAGTTGGAGAATATCCGTATTGCTTCTGGAATTGAGCTAAAAATTCTAAAACTTCTCTTTCTTTTCTGTATAAAACTCCTGGCATATTTATTTGTGGTTTACCCTGAATGGGTTCACCTATTTAGGGCAGTCGCCAGTTTGCGACTTATTCCGTTTACACTGTAAAGTGTATGAGAATATTATGCGAAATATTCGTATATTTTACAAGATGACAAAGTAGAACAAAGAGGGTCAACTTTCTTTTTTGTCATGCTGAATTCATTTCAGCATCTTACTTGAGATTCAGAAACAAGTTCAGAATGACAGAGTAGTGTGTTAAAATATTAGGTCACACAAAATTATGAACTTTAAACTTAAATCAAATTATGAGCCTGCTGGAGACCAACCTAAGGCCATTGAGAAGCTCACCCAGAGCATAAAAAATGGATATGATCACCAGGTCCTTCTTGGAGTAACGGGTAGTGGAAAGACCTTTACAATGGCAAATGTAATCCAAAATCTCCAGCGCCCTACTCTAATCATTTCTCATAATAAAACATTGGCAGGACAGCTTTATCAGGAATTTAGAGACTTCTTTCCTGAAAATGCCGTCAGTTATTTTGTATCTTATTATGATTATTATCAGCCTGAAGCGTATATTCCTACCACTGATACATATATAGAAAAAGAGTCTGAGGTTAATGAAGAAATTGATAAGCTGAGGTTATTTGCGACTACCAATCTTTTAACTCGCAAAGATGTGATTATAGTAGCTTCAGTATCCTGCATTTATAACATCGGTGCCCCATCTAAATACAGACGCCATATCGCAGATCTTAAGATAGACATGATAATGGATCAAAAAAATCTTATGCTTAGATTTGCAGATCTTCAATATGAAAGAAATGATTATGCCTACCAAAGAGGTTCTTTTAGATTAAGAGGTGACACTATTGATATTTTTCCAGCATATTTAGATACAGGTTTTAGAATCACACTTGGCGCAGAAAAGATTAGAAGTATTGAAGAGTTCGATGCTTTGACTGGAAAAACAATTAGAAAAACTGATCGAGTAGTAATTTATCCTACGAAACATTACATGACTGATCCAGCTACTTATAAAGATGTATTTGCACAAATAAGACACGATCTTGATTTAAGGGAAGCTGATTTTAAAAAGAAAGAAAAGCTCATAGAGGCTCAAAGAATCAGACAAAAAGTTACATATGATCTGGAGATGATTCAGGAATTAGGATTCGTAAATGGAATTGAGAATTATTCAAGATATTTTGACGGAAGAAAACCTGGAGAAGCTCCTCACTCGTTGCTCGATTATATGGAAGAAAGTTCCAAGGACTGGCTTT